>CANEUT010000001.1 GCA_947441895.1 Rickettsiales bacterium
GGCTTTCGCCCGGTCCAGCTCACTGCGGGCCACATCCATATCAAGCGCCTTTTCCCATTTCGCAATAAATAAAGTGGCCACGCCATTGCCAATCAGGTTCGTCACCGAGCGCGCTTCCGCCATAAAACGGTCGATGGCAAAAATTTGCGCCAACGCAATGGTCAGCAATGCGGGTGGCATCAGATTCATGCTGGAAAGTGTGGCGGCCAGCACAATGAAGGCGCTGCCCACCACCGCGGCGGCACCCTTCGACGTAATAATCATAATGCCAAGCAATGCCAGCTGATCGCCCACACTCATGGGTATATTGGTTGCCTGCGTGATAAAGATAGCGCCCATGGTAAGGTAAACCGCGGTGCCATCCAAATTAAAGGAATAGCCGGTGGGTATCACCAGCCCCGCCACCGACTTTTTGCAGCCAAGTTTCGTCAATTTCTCAATCATTTGCGGCATCACCGTTTCCGAAGAACAAGTGCCCAGCACAATCACAATTTCTTCGCGGATATAGCGCAGGAATGACCATAGCGACAGGCCAATCACCCGCATGATGACGCCCAGCACCACAAACACAAACAGAAGGCATGTCAGGTAAAATCCAAGCATCAGGCTGAGCAACTTAAACAGCGAGCCAATACCATGTTCACCAATGGTGTAGGCCATGGCGCCAAATGCGCCAATGGGCGCCAGCTTCACAATCATATTCACAATACGGAAGAACATATGCGAAATCTGCTCAATCGCGTGCACAATAGGCTTGCCCGCCTGACCCATGCCCGCCAGCGCAAACGCACATAAAAGCGACACCAAAAGCACCTGCAAAATGCTGCCCTCCACAAAGGCAGAGGAAAACGTCTTCGGTATAATGCCAAGAATAAATCGGCTGACTGAACTGTCTTTGGCATTGGCAGTAATAGGCACGGCACCCTGCTCATGAGCAGTAGAACCCAGATTCATACCAACACCAGGCTGTTGAATATTCACCACCGCCAGACCAATCAGCATGGCAAAAATGGTCATCACCATGAAGTAGCCAAGCGCTTTGGCGCCGGTGCTGCCCACCTGTTTGGCGCTGTCCGAGCCCGCCACCCCGTGGACAATGGTACAAAACACCACGGGTCCAATAATCATTTTAATTAAACTGATGAAGCCATCCGAAAGGGGCTTCATTTCCTGCCCCCATTCGGGCATGAAATGGCCCAAGGCAATGCCACCCACAATTGCCACCAGCACTTGAATATAAATCGACCGATACCAACTTTTTTTGGCAGCCATCATGTATATGCTTTCATAACAAAGGGGGCAGAAGACCTTGATTGGACGCTACAAAAAGTGGCTTATTTCAGCTCAAACGTGGCATCCACCTCAACGGCCACGCCAAACGGCAAGCCGCTAACACCCACTGCAAAGCGGGCATGTTTACCAGCATCACCCATCAGGTTCACCATCAAATCCGAGGCGCCATTGGCAACTTTCGGGTGGTCGGTGAAATCATCCGGCGCGTTCACGAATACGCCCAGGCGAATCAGCTTGCTGATTTTGCTTAAATCGCCGCCAAGAATTTTGCTGACATGGGCCAGCACGTTAATGGTGCACAATTTGGCACAATCTTGACCTTGCTCGATGGTGAACTCGCGGCCCACTTTACCAATAAACTGCGGCTTGCCGCCTTCCATGGGCAACTGACCCGACACATATAACGTTTTACCCGAAATATTACAGGGCACATAATTGGCAGCCGGCAGGCTTACTTCCGGAAGGGTGATGCCCAGTTCTTTGAGTTTGCTTGTAATATCGGTCATTTTTGGCTCCTGATGGTGCGTTTGATTGCCTTCCTAGTAACCTCGGCTGCACATCATGGCAATGGTTTTCTGGAAACGAGGCCAGCAGGACGAACTGCGTAGCGCTTTACGGCGCGAGCCGGAGCGTTAGCGAACGAGGGGGTTTGGGGGCGGTTTCGCCCCCACGCGGCGGTGCCGCAATTAAATATTTGTGGTAAAAATGCAGAACAAAAGGTAAAAATAATGACGTTTTAATAAACTTTGTCACAAAGCTGTAACAAAACTGTAACAAAACTGTGATAATGGTTAACGACGGCAATTAAAGCGCCGCAAACTGGGGATCAACCCCGGCGGTACCAACGACTAAAACAGAGGATGGAGTGATTATGAAGACGATCATGAATACAGAAAAAATGATGAGCCTAGCATGGTGTATGGTGCTGGCCTATGCAGCCTGCTTAATTCCAATGGATGTGTTAGCTAGCAGTGTTAGTGTGAATATCAATGGCGGCGGTGGCGGTGATAGCGCGACCATCGGCGGCTTGCTCTGCCGCGTGGCCGACTGGTTCACCGGCTCGGTTGGTCAAGGTATCGCCACCCTTGCCATTATTGTGATCGGTATCGGCGCCTTGATGGGTAAAGTATCGTGGGGTATGGCCATCATCGTGGGTATCGGCGTGGCCGTTATCTTCGGTGCACCAACCATCGTGCAAGAGCTTTCGGGCAACCAAAGCGGTTGCTAACGCTGAGTTGAATAAAATGAGGCGCATCTTCACCGTGGGTGGGATGCGCCTCTTCCCTATACATAAAAACGAGTGAATAAATTAGGCAAACGGCGGCTTATTCTATCGCAAATGCGCGAATAAAAACTTAGGTCGGCATGGCTTCCAAACATGATACGCTGAAACAACGCGCTGCCAACCCCAAAGGGGGCGCCCCTTCCTTTTTAAACAAATCTGGCAAAAAACCACGTGATTTGGAATCCTTCCGTGATATTTCCGATGATGTCATCGAGTCCGATTTTCTTCCCTATGCCTGCCTGTTCGACCCCAGCACCATTGCCACCAAAGATGGCGAGCTGCTGCAAATCATAAAAATCACCGGCCTTGGGTTCGACGCCAAAATACAGGGTGATTTGCGTGCCGCCATTCGCCGCACCATCAAAGAATATATTCCCAATACCGACTATGCCATTTGGCTGACCACCTTGCGCCGCAAGCAAGTGCTAACGGGGCACGCCCATTTCGCCGATAAATTCTCGGGCCAGCTCGACGAAGCATGGCGTGCCAGCCACCCTATTTCGGCATCCTACGTCAATGAGCTTTACATCACCCTGGTAAAAGCGGGTGATGCCTCCAGCTTACGCAGTCTGAAAACCATCGCCCAAAGCCTTTGGCCACCGCGTGACACGGCCATTCGTCAACAACAACTGGCCACCGCACTGGGTGAGCTTTGCGCCACCAGCGCAAACCTGCTCGCGCAATGGAAGCCCTTTGGCGCACGCATGCTAACAACCGTTGAGCGCGACGGCATTTTTTATGGTGAGCATATCGAGTTTCTGGAGAAGCTGATTAACCTTGAAGAGCGCCCCATGGCGCTGCCGCTGCGCGATTTATCGCAAGTGCTGACCTCGGGCGAAATCACCTTCGGTCATAATGCCATGGAGGTGCGCACCGCCGATGGTCATCGCCGCTTTGCTGCCATCCTCAGCCTAAAGGAATATAAAGAATCAACACTGGCAGGCATCGACCAGTTTTTGGAAATTCCCTGCGAGCTGATTGTCAGCCAGTGCTTTGATTTTATTGGCGCCAAACAAGCCCGTGAATCCTACGAGAAACAGGCGCGCTATCTGGGCATGAGTGGTGATAAAGAACTCGCCAAATGGATGGAAATCGACCGGCTGATGCAAGATCACACCGCTACCGAAAAAGCCTTCGGCCAGCAGCAAACCAGCATTTTTCTCATTGGCCCCACCCTCGCCCAGGTCGAGGGCAATGTAAAAATGGTGCAACGATCATTGTCGCGCCTTGGCATGGTAGTGGTGCGCGAAGATTTGCGGTTCGAGGAATGTTACTGGGCGCAGCTGCCGGCCAATTTCAGCTTTATTGCCCGCAACAAATCCATCGATACCGACCATCTGGCAGGCTTTGCCAATTTACAGGCCGCCCCCATGGGCAATGCCGCAGGCTCCCCTTGGGGGCCGCCCGTCAGCTTGTTTACCACCTTGCAAGATGCGCCGTATTTTTTCAATTTCCACAGCAACGGGGCACCCAATCAAGGTGCCCACAATATTATTTTAGGCCGCCCAAACACGGGACGTACCACCCTCACCCATTTTCTGTTGGCCCAAGCCCGCAAGCTTCCCGTTTCCATCTGGTATGTCGATGCACACGGGCGATCCGCCCCCGCCATCAGCGCCATGGGCGGCACCACCGTCACTCCTGGCAGCGCCAGTTGTAAACTCAACCCCTTTCATTTACCCGAAACACCTGCCAACCGTGATTTTCTGGCGCTATGGGTTTCCACCCTCATCGATCCATACGGGGCACAACTGACCCAAAGCTCGTTTGCCTTTTTCCAATCACTCATCGACCAAATGCTGGCTTTGCCACGCGCCGCGCGGCGGCTTTCAGCCCTGCTACCCATCGTGCGCGAGGCCGACGGCGTGCTGGCAAACAGTCTGCAGCGTTTTTGTGCCGGTGGGCAATATGGCGAATTATTCGACATGCCCGAAGACCAATTCAAACCCGCGCCGCTTATCAGCTGGGACATCAGCCGCTGGATGAATGACCCCAATGCCAGCATTCCCCTTGCTGGATATGTGCTGCACCGACTCACCGGTGCGCTAGACGGCAAGCCAACCCTCATCGTGCTGGATGAAGGCTTCCGCTTGCTTAACACGCCACTTTTTGCACCCCGCGCCGCCAATTGGCTCGACTATCTTACCCAGAATAATGCGGCGGCCATGCTCACCACCGATGCTATTGTCGATAGCGGATCCACCATGTTCAGTGCCGCAGTCAGCGCCCGCGCCGCCACTATTTTTGCCATGCCCGATAGCAACATTGAGTCGGAATATATGACGGGTTTTGGCCTCACCGATACCGAAGTCTCTTCACTTAACTACATCGATGCAAGGCAACGCCAGGTCTTCATGAAACGTGGAAGCGAAGGGTTGGTGCTGAAAATGAATTTGGCCGGACTGAATGCCACCACCCTTGCCACACTTAGTGGCCGCCCCGCAAAACCCTCGCCCACCGCCGCCGACACACTGGCCGCCCTCATGAGCGGAAAGGCGATCGCATGACAGATCTGCGCACGGTGGACATCACTCGCATTCTTTTTGTCGCTTTTTTAGCGGCAGTTGGTGTGTGGCTTACGGCAGATATGGCCTTCGCAGAAGCTGGTGGGGCTGTCGCAGGTCCGGTTGGATCGGCTGGCAACTTCAGTTGCAGCGGCAGCAGCGCCACGGGCCATCTCTACAGTTCGGGTGTCAGCTGCCCCGCCACCATTACCAAAAACAATATTTTCACCTTCCTCATCTGCAACATGGAGCAGCTTTCCAGCAATCTCATGGGGCAAATGTTCTGCGGCATGATTCATGATTTAACCCCCGCCGTCATGAGTGTGCTGGTGCTTTCTGTGCTGTTTTTCGGCATCTCATTCACCATCGGCATTGTGCCCATGCAGGCCAAAGAGTTTATGGTTTATCTGCTGAAATTCGCCTGCGTGTTTGTTTTCGCCACCAAGGCTGATTATTTAGTTAATTTCGGTTACAAAATTCTCATTACCGGCGTGCGTGATGGGGTGGCCACCGCCGTCAGCGCCCTTTATCCCAACCCATTGGCCAGCGCCAATGCCGCCGCGGTGGTCGCCGCTGGTAATGGCGCCGAAATGTATGGCTATCTTGATAAATTTCTGGGCAAGGCCATGTCATTCGCCACCGACTATGTGGGCGTTCCCAAAGACGGCACCCGCGACGGCGAATTGTGCAAAAATGCCGTGTTTGCCGGACTGGCCATTATGGCGATTGTCTTCCCGCCCATTTTTTATATCGCCATTATGATTCTTTTTAAGGTGGCCCTCACCTTTTTGCGCGCCATTTTTGGCTATGTTTATGCGCTGGTGGGCATTGCCTTCTTGCTGACGCTCGCACCGTTTTTTCTGTCGTTCTACCTGTTCAGATCCACCCGCCCCTTCTTCGAGAAATGGATTGGGTATCTCATTTCAATGACCCTGCAAATGGTCATCGTCTTTGCCTTCCTTGCCTTCATTCTCACCATCGACGTGAAACATATTTCCGACAGCTTGCCCAACATTATTATGTACAATGACGACAGCAAACCCGAAACCACATCGTTCCGTTTCCCATGGGAATATTGCACCTTGTGTAAATTTACAGTGGTCGACAGAAACCCCGATGGCACCGCAAGCAACACACCCTTCAGCGGCAACTCGGCCGAGCTTATCAGCAAAGGCATGATGGTCTGCGTGCTGGAAAACGGCAAAAAAGTACCTATTGGCCCAGGCGATGGATTATCGCCGGTAGGGAAAAAAGGCCCAGACGGTAAAGTCATCTTAAAAGACCCTACGAAGCCCGAATCACCGACCAACCCGCCAGCCTCTTACGAAATGCCAAGTAGTGAGGCCATGGACAATCTGTTTAGCTTCGCCACCAAAGGGTTATTGTCGTTGTTTGTGCTGGCATTTTTGGTGGATGCCTTGCTCAGTTACACGGCATCGCTTGCTCAAATGCTATCCAGTGCCGGCGCCATGTACACGCCGCAACTGGGCGGCGGCTATGCGCGCTATCCGGTGGCAGATGTACCCGGCTCCACCCTTATTGAGAACGCAGGTGAGCAATTCAGGGAAGGCTATCAGATGGGGTCGAATACCATCGAAGCCACCTCACAAGGCCTCAAAGACAGTTTCGAGGGCATGGTAATGGGAACCCGAACAAGGACCGATGCTCAGGGCAACGTAACAACAACTCCCGTTGAAGGTGGCGGCATCACCGGCTCCTTTGCTGCATGGCTCAGCAACCCCAACCGCGATTATAGCGGCCACTAATTTTGTTTGCTTCCGGTTGATCTGCTGACATCTGAATAACTCATCCACACTGCTTGCAATCTGCTAAACCCCAGATATAGTCACACGCTGATCTATTACCCACTACATCACGTGGTATTTATTGGTGTTTAAGCGGTCACAGCACGATGTCTCGGAAGGTTCCAAACACTGGTATCAAGACCGGTATCAACACGTGCTTACCCAGCGCAACGTATTGGCCCTCATTGCACTGGTGGCCCTGCTTACTGCACTGGTGTCGGTATTTATTGTCATGCGCATTGCGCCGCTCAAATCGGTCGAACCCTACCTGCTCGAGATCGATGAAAAAACCGGCGTCACCCAACGAGTGAACCCCGTCAGCCGCGAAGAATATGCGGCCAGTGAAGCGGTCGACCGCTATTTCACCTCCATGTATCTACGTGTGCGCGAAAGCTATAACTTCAGCATTTTACGCTACAACTACAACATTGTGCGGTTGATGAGCACCCCCGACGTTTTCTATAGTTTCCGCCGTCTGGCTGACCCCGCAAACCCCGAAAGCCCGGCCGGACGACTTCAAACCACTGGCCAGCGCGATATTAAAATCAAGTCCATCAGCTACATCAGCAATCCGCTTGCGCAAGGCCAGAAGGTCAGTGCAACTGCCTCGAAAATTATGCAGGCGCGCATTACCACAACCGACACCTCGCCCAACCAGGCCGACATCATCCAACAATGGGTGGTGACAGTCACATTTGAATATGCAAACCTGAACCTGAACGAAGCCGAACAGCTGCTCAACCCCATTGGCTACACCGTCACCTCCTACCAAATTCACCGCGAGATCAACTAATGAAACATCGCACGTTACATGGTCACATTCTTCAGCTTTTAGCCGCGCTGGCGCTTCTTTTTTCTGCCTCAGCAACCTTAGCCGGTCAGCCCATAACCACCGATAGCCGCATAAAAACGTTCGTTTATAATGCCAATGAAGTGTTCAGCATCACCACCCATTATGGCTATCAAAGCAATGTGGAATTTGGTCAGAAAGAATCCATCGAAACCGTATCGGTGGGTGACCGCGTGGGTTGGCAAATTATTCCGGCGGGGCGCCGCCTGTTCATTCGCGCCATGGAAGAAAATGCGCACACCAATATGACCATCATCACCAACCAGCGCTCCTACCAGTTTGATTTGCGCTCCTCCAGTGCCGACGCCGTGTTCGGTAGCGAAGAGCTTACCTATGTGGTACGTTTCTTTTATTCCGATGATGTATCGAGCGGCGCACCCATGCCAACCACCTATGTCAGCGATGTCAGCCCCATCGCCTCGCAGCAAGGCAGCTATGCCTCGGCACCCGTTTATCCTGTTGCATCGGGCGTTATTGCTCCGGCACCCACGCCTCGCAGCGCTGCGCCTGTGACGAATGTGGCAAATGTGGCGCCCGTCTCCAGTGTCAATTACCGCTATACCTATAGCGGTCCGAACGATATTGCGCCGGTAAAAATCTATGATGATGGCCGCAGCACCTATTTCAAATTCACCGGCAACAGCAATCCACGCGTGGCTGTTATTACCGCCCGTGGCGAAACGCTCGATGTTCCGGTTCGCCGTACCAATGACGGGCTGGTCGTGGTCGATGTGGTGGCGCCGCGCTTCAGCATCAACCAGTCGGGCCGGCAAGTGGTGGTCTATAACGAAGCGGGCGGAGTGCTGTAATGGTTGATGTTCCGCCACCACCGCCACCGCCCGAAAATCCATTCGATAATGGCTCCGACCCCTTCGCGCTGCCCGAAAATAACGAAAGCGGCCTCCGTCAGAATACACCGAGCGTCGCGGCAAAACCCGGACGAACGCTGGTAGTGCTTGGGGTGGTCGTCACTATTTTAGGCTTCCTGCTCTATAATATTTTCTTCTCGACCGCGAAAGAGGAAGAAGTGGCCCCGAAAGAAATTAAGGTGGTGCCCGCCGCGCCCGAACCTGCACCACCACCACCGATGATTGAAGCCCCCATCGCACCGCCACCTTCCATTTTGCCACCCACCATTCCAGCGCCCACCAGCATACAAATTCTAAAACCCGAAGATGACAGTGCTGCCCAAGCGCAAGCGCAAGCCCGCCAGCGCTCCAAAATGATGCTGGCCGATGATAGCGGCGGAGGGCTACTCGGTGGTGCCACCGGTGCAACAGCCCCCACACCCTCAACCGATCCCAACAGCGCCTTCGAAGCCAATGCCATTAAAGCCAGCCAAACCGAACGCGTGTTTGCCGGCCGCATTGGCAATCTGGGACGCACCATTGCTCAGGGCCGCATTATTCAGGCCACCATGGAATCGGCGCTCAACACCGATCTTCCCGCCCCCATTCGCGCCATTGTCTCGCGTGATACTTACGGCGAAGCGGGCACCGTGCCCCTTATTCCCAAAGGCTCGCGCCTCATTGGCACCTACAACACCTCCCTGAGCAGTGGCCAAAGCCGCGTATTTGTGGTGTGGACACGTGTCATTCGCCCCGATGGGGTCGATGTTTTACTTGGTTCGCCCTTGGTCGATGGCATTGGTCAAGCTGGCATTGGCGGTCAAGTCGATACCAAATTCCAACAAATCTTTTCACGCGCCGTGCTTTCCAGCGTGGTAGGCATCGCCTTCGCCATCGGCTCCGAAAAAGTCAGCGGCGGCACCACCACCACCACCAATAGCAGCAATGGTTCAAGCACCAGCGGCGATGCCGCCTCCACCGCCACCATCAACGCGCTTAACCGGCTTGGTTCCGTCACCGATAGTTTTGTGCAGCGTTTTGTTGATGTGCAGCCCACTATTCTGGTGGACCAGGGCACGCCGGTGAATGTGTTCGTCAATCGCGACCTTGTTTTCCCGGGTGACACCGCTGGCGCACGGGTAATCAACTAATGAGCTTAACCGCACTCGACACCTATTTGCAGCCTCTCAAAGCCTTGTTCGACGAACAGGGTATTCAGGAAATATCTATCAATCGCCCGGGCGAGGCATGGGTTGAACGCATGGGCGAAATGTCGCAAGCCCTACTACCCGAAATGACACTGGAACATATGCGGGCGCTGGCGCAGCTCATTGCCCAATCCACCTCGCAAACCATATCGGAAGAAAAGCCCCTGCTTTCCGCCACCTTGCCGGGCGGCTACCGCGTGCAAATCATCATTCCACCAGCGTGCGATGCCGGGGTAGTGATGGCCATCCGCAAACAAACCACCATTCAAATGGATCTTGATAAATACGAAGCGCTTGGCGCGTTTGAAAATACCCGCACCGGCACCGGTCACCATGACCCCTATGACGCTATCTTAAGTGACCTCTATGCCAAGGGCGATGCTAAAAACTTCATCATTCAGGCCGTGAAGGCTAAAAAAAATATTATCATTTCAGGCGGCACCTCCACTGGTAAAACCACCTTCATGAATGCAGCGCTGAAAGAACTTCCGCCCATGGAGCGTATTTTAACCGTGGAAGATGTGCGTGAGGTGAATGTCGACCATATTCCCAACCGCGTGCATTTGCTGGCCAGCAAAGGCGGTCAGGGCCGCGCCCACGTTACCACACAAGACCTTATCGAAGCCTGTTTGCGCATGCGGCCCGACCGCATTATTGTGGGCGAGCTGCGCGGTGCCGAAGCATTTTCGTATCTGCGCGCGGTGAACACCGGCCACCCGGGTTCCATCGCCACGCTACACGCCGACACTCCAACCTTAGCCATTGAGCAGCTGATTCTGATGATTATGCAGGCCGATTTGGGTATCACCCGTGACCAAATCAAAGAATATGTCGAAAGTGTCATTCAGGTCATTATTCAGCTGAAACGCGGCGAAAAAGGCCGTCGTTACGTCAGCGAGATTTATTATAAGCCTTTATAGCGGCGTAGCCGCGTGGGGGATAAGAATCCCCCGCTTCGCTCCCCCTCGAACGCTCACGCTCCGGCTCGCCATGGAAGGCTACGCATCTATCCTTCAAACGTCACCGTCATCAGTGCGTAGCGCTTTATGGCGCGAGCCGCGCCAGCGCTAATAAAACAAGCATGATGGTGGGCCGCATACGGGATAAAACGAATCATTGGCAAGGCCGCGCAAGTCGCGTAAAACTACCATCATGCCCGAGTCGCTCCATAAACTCATGAACAAGCTTTTGCTCACCGCGCTCATTGTGGTGGCGTTGCTGGTGCCCATTTATCTGGGCATGACAGTGGGCTTCATGCTTGGCCACCGCTATCTTTCCACCTTGCAGCAACAACAACCCGCATCGGTGCTCACCTATGTCATGTCGGCCAGCAACCCCATTGGCATCATCAAAGGCTATGGCGCCATTCACACGCAGGCCAGCTACTACAAACAATACCCACAATATCGCCAATATTATTTCAACGCCGGGTTCGACGCGAAGTTTTATGGACCGGTCATTGCGGGGGCATTTTTTGGTCTGTTCACCCTGTTCATGATGCGCGCGGTGCTGCTTGATTTTCAGCCCTTCCGCAAAAAAGAGAAAATCCACGGTGATGCCAAATGGTCCGACGAAGCAGCCATTCGCCGCGCCAAAATGCGCTGTAAAAAAGGCTTCCTCATGGGCCGCACCGGTGCCGCCAACTACCTCATTATCGATGACTTCCAGCACGTGCTGCTGTTTGCACCCACCGGCTCGGGTAAGGGTGTGGGTTTCGTGATTCCCAACCTGCTTTTCTGGGAAGAATCCATCATCTGCCACGATATTAAAGGTGAAAACTACGAGCTCACCAGCGGCTATCGCTGGAACAAATTAAAGCAGCAATGCTATTACTGGAACCCGGCCGACCCCAACGGCATTTCTCACTGCTATAACCCGTTGGATTGGATTTCCGAGAAGCCCGGCCAAATGGTCGATGACGTGCAGAAAATCTGTAACCTGGTGTTGCCCGAACAGGAATTCTGGCAGAACGAAGCGCGCTCGCTCATGCTGGGCATTATTCTTTATTTGTGCGCCGTGCCGGAAAAAATCACCAGCTTCGGCGAAGTGGTGCGCACCATGCGATCCGATGACGTGGTCTATAACCTCGCCGTGGTGCTCGACACCATCGGCGGCAAAATTCACCCCGTGGCCTACATGAACATTGCGGCGTTCTTGCAGAAGGCCGATAAGGAACGTTCCGGCGTTATTTCAACCCTCAACTCCGGCCTCGAACTCTGGGCGAACCCGCTGATTGACACCACCACCGCGTCGTCCGACTTCGACATGCAAACGCTGAAAAAGAAAAAACAAACCGTGTATTGCGGCGTCACGCCCGACAACTTACAGCGCTTGGAACCACTGCTGAAAGTATTCTATCAGCAGGCGACCGACTTCCTCACCCGCACCATGCCCAAGGCCGATGAGCCCCATGGCGTGATGTTCATGATGGATGAGTTTCCATCGCTCGGTGAAATGCCGCAATTCCAAATCGGCATCGCCTACTTCCGTGGTTACCGCGTGAAACTTTTCCTCATTGTGCAAGATACCCAGCAGCTCAAGGGCATCTATGAAGAAGCGGGCATGAACAGCTTCCTTTCAAACAGCTATTACCGCGTCACCTTCTCGGCGAACAACATGGAAACCGCGAATATGATTTCGCAACTGGTGGGTAACAAAACCGCCATCGCCGAATCGCACAACCGTCCAAAATTTGTTGATTTCAACCCTGCTTCGCGCACCATGCATGTGTCCGAAACCCAGCGCGCCCTGCTGCTGCCACAGGAAGTAATTCAGCTGCCGCGTGACGAGGAAATTATCCTCGTGGAATCGTTCCCGCCCATTAAATGCAAAAAGATTTTTTACTTCAAAGACAGTTTCTTCAAAAAACGTCTGCTGCCGCCTACCGCGGTGCCCACGCAAGAACCTTACGATCCGCGTAAGAAGAAAAAAGCCGTGGCCGCCGCGCCGCCGCCGCCAGCTGACACCACCCCCGACGCACCACCACCAGCCGATAGTGGTGAAACCAGCGGCACCCCCGCCACCACCTAGTTTTGATTTATATTTCAACGCCTGCGTTAATTTGTTATATTCTTTAAATGCAATGGAGTAGTGAATGATGGTTACGAATAATGCCCCCTCCCGCTAAGTTAGGCTTTTGCCTTTTACCTCTCCCCTCGGGAGAGGTCGGCGTGCCCTTGGGCATGACGGGTGAGGGCATCGCGCCCAAAACACCCATGCCCTCACCCGAAAACCGCGCAGAGCGTCTTTCGACCTCTCCCGAGGGGAGAGGTAAGAAAAGTGCCTTTTCCCTCGTCGAGCTTTCCATCGTGCTGGTCATTCTTGGGCTTCTGACAGGCGGCATTCTGGCCGGACAATCCCTCATCCGTGCCTCGGAGCTGCGCGCCGTCACCTCCGAATATCAGCGCTATACCGCTGCTACTAATACATTTCGCGACAAATATTTTGCCCTGCCCGGTGATATGAATAACGCCACTCGGTTCTGGGGCAGGCTAACCGCAAACGCCGATTGCGTTACCAATTCTGCCGCCGGTGTTGGCTTGCCCGGATCATGCGATGGTAATGGCGATGGCGTCATCGGTTATGGTGCCGTGGCGAACGGCTCTGGTGAACTGTTCCAAGTGTGGCGACAGCTTGCCAATGCGGGTTTGATCGAAGGCAACTATACTGGGTTGGCGGGACCGACAGCACCTACCGCTGGCTATGACGCAGCGCTGGGGAGCAATGTCCCCAAGTCAAAGCTCAGCAATGGTGGTTGGAGCATCCAAAATTTTGCGAACTTTGGGGGTGACTCGTATTTTTATGCCGGTGATTTCGGCAATGTCCTGTTCTTTGGTGGGCAAAATCCTGGGAATTCCGCTTTTGTACCCATATTGAAGCCGGAAGAAGCCTGGAATATTGATACGAAATTGGATGACGGCAAGCCCGGAACTGGGCGAATTATCTCAACACAGTGGAATAGCATTTGTGCTACCTCCACTGCGTTCAATGATTATACGGGTTCTTATAATTTAAGTAGCGCGTCGAAAAGCTGCGCCCTTATGTTCACGAAAGCGCTTTAGAAAGCTCACTATAATACGCGACTACGGTTGTGATACTAACCCCCCTCCAAAACTAATACCTTAACACCCGAAGGGTGGCACCCTGCGGCGCCACATCACTCCAACTTCCCACCTCAAATTCCAGCACGGCGCAAGCGCTGGTGGGGAATTTTAACATCACTTTATCGGCATCGGCGTCGTTGGCATAGTCGCCCACCAGAAGCGCCAGAAGCCCGTGTAGGCCTGGGTTGTGGGCAATCACCATCACGCTGGCCACCGCATCATCGCATGCCTGAATTTGCGCCAGCAATTCACCCGCGTTGGCCAAATAAATTTTGTCACTCAGCTGGGTGGGCAGCGTTTTACCAAGTCCCGCCAACGTTTCGCGGGTGCGGGTGGCGGTTGAACACAGCACCAGTTCGGGCCACAATACTTCCGTTCCAATCCACGCACCAAGCGCGGCGGCGTCGTTTTGTCCGCGGCCACTCAGGCTGCGGGCATGATCACCCGCCACATCTTCTTCCACGGCTTTTGCGTGACGCACCAGCATTACGCGGCGCTTGATTGGTTTTTTCATGTGACTCGTCGATGGTTCGTGATATTCATTATTCACCCGTCATAATATGGTTCACCGCCACACACAAGTTGCAGCGCAGTAATTCTATGTCGAAACGCAAAAGCCCCACCCAATCCACCGCCAAGAATCGCGGAAGACCACGGTTAATGCCTGCACCAACGGCGCCAAAAGTCGCCCTACCCAAGCTTGATGAAACCATCATCGCGGCTCATTTTACCAAGCCCGAACATCGTTTCATCAACCGCGAGCTTTCGTGGCTGGCCTTTAACACCCGCGTGCTGGAAGAGGCGCAAAACCTCAATAATCCGCTGCTGGAGCGCGTGCGATTCTTGTCAATCTCGGCGAACAACCTTGATGAATTCACCATGGTGCGCGTAGCCGGTTTAATGGATCAGGTGCGCCACGGCGTGCACAGTATTTCATCTGACGGGCTAAGCCCTAAGCAGCAGCTTTACGCCATTCGTGACGCAGCAAACAAACTGATGAATGCCCAGCAGCAATGCTGGCTTGATCTGAAAAAGAAGCTCGCCAAAGAATCCATTCATGTGGTGCAGGAAAAAGCACTCTCCGCGGCCGATAAAAACTGGCTGAAAGAATATTTCGCTGCCAATATTTTTCCGCTGCTCACCCCCATGGCGGTCGATCCGGCGCACCCTTTCCCCTTCATTCCCAACCTTGGCATGGTGCAGGTGCTCGAGCTTTCGCCACCACGCAAACCCGGCAAACGGATGATTGCGTTGGTGCCATTTCCAGCCACGCAACCGCGCTTCATTCGCCTTGGCCTGGGCAAATCAACCCGCTTCATGCTGCTGGAAGATGTGGTTGCGCTTTGCTTTGCTGAACTTTTCCCGGGCTTCTCGCTGCATGCCACTGGCGTGTTCCGCATCGTGCGCGATTCCGATTTAGAGATTGAAGAAGAAGCGGAAGACCTGATGCGCAATTTAGATATTGCCGTAAAAAAGCGTCGCCACGGCCGTGTGGTACGGGTAAAAACCAACCGCAATGTGGCCCCAAAATTGCTGCAATTCATGCTCGACCATTTACCCGCCGATGCCGACGATGTGGTGGAGGTTGATGGCATGGTTGGCCTAACAAATCTAAGCGAATTATGCAGTATCGCTCGCCCCGAGCTCTATTACACACCCTTTAAAGTGCGCTTCCCCGGACGCGTGAATGACTATGGCGGCGACTGCTTTGCCGCCATTCAGGCGAAAGATATTATTGTCCACCACCCCTATGAAAGTTTCGATGTGGTGGTGCAGTTTTTGCAGCAAGCCTCCATCGACCCCGACGTGGTTTCCATCAAACAAACGCTGTATCGCACCAGCCATGATTCGCCCATTGTAAAGGCACTGGTGATGGCCGCTGAAAATGGTAAATCGGTCACCGCATTGGTGGAACTGAAGGCCCGCTTCGACGAAGAAGCCAACATTCGCCTTGCCCGCACCATGGAACGTGCCGGGGTACAAGTGGTCTATGGTTTCGTGGAAATGAAAACCCATGCCAAACTGTCGCTTGTCACCCGCCGCGAACATGGCAGCCTGCGCTCATACGCCCATATTGGCACGGGCAATTACCACCCCGCCACGGCGAAGGTGTATACTGATTTATCGTTCTTCACCTGCGATCACGCCATCTGTCAGGACGCAGGCTATGTCTTTAACTATATCACCGGCTATGCCAAACCAGTGAGATTCAAAAAATTCTCGGTAGCACCCATTGGCATGCGTCGCCAATTGCTGCGGTTGATTGCGGCAGAAATAGAATTCGCCCGTGCTGGAAAAACCGCTACCATCTGGGCAAAAATGAATGCGCTGGTCGATGAAGAAATCATCGATGCGCTTTATGCCGCCTCGCAAGCGGGCGTACAAATTGACTTGGTGGTGCGTGGCATTTGCGCGCTCAAACCAGGCATTCGTGGTTTCTCCGAAAACATCCGCGTCAAAAGCCTGGTTGGCCGCTTTCTTGAACATGCCCGCATTTATTGCTTTGGCAATGGCGCTCCCATGCCATCGACCACCGCCAAGGTTTATATCTCCTCAGCCGATTGGATGGCGCGCAGCTTCGACCGCCGGGTCGAGGTGATGGTGCCGATTGAAAACGCCACCGTGCATGCGCAGGTGCTCAGCCAAATCATGGTGGCCAATTTGAAAGATGCGCGCCAAAGCTGGCGACTCCATGCCGATGGCAGCTACCACCGCATCAGCGATGATGTGCAAGCTTTCGCTGCACATGATTATTTCATGAACAACCCATCGCTTTCGGGCCGTGGAAAGGCGCTGGCACAGCTGACGACTCAACCCAATGTGCCCGTTGTAACGCTCGCTAAAAAGAAGCGCCACACGCGTCGATGAACATCACCTATAACATTCCCACAGCCGACCACCCCAAGGGCCTCATCGCCATTATCGATATTGGTTCCAACTCGGTGCGCATGGTAGTCTATCATGCGCTGAAGCGCGTACCGCTTCCCGTGTTCAACGAGAAATATATGTGTGCCCTGGGGCGCGGCCTTGCCCGCACCGGTAAGCTGAACCCCGATGGCGTGAAAAAAGCCGAAATCGCCATTGCCCGTTTTCTGGTCATGGCCAAACGGCTCGAAGTTGCCAGCCTCGATATGATGGCCACCGCCGCCGTGCGCGACGCCGAAAATGGCGCTGATTTCGTGCATGGATTAGAACGCGAACATGGCATCACCATTCGTGTCATTACCGGCGAGCGTGAAGCCGAACTTGCTGCCAAAGCCATCCTCGCTTCGTTCCATGAACCACTCGGCATCTCGGCCGATTTGGGGGGCGGCAGCATGGAACTAGCCATGGTCGAACGCAGCGCGATTGGCGCCACCGCAAGCTGCCATTTGGGGTCGCTGGTGGTGCTCGATGCCAGCGACGGCAAACGCGAAAAAATGCAAGAGATGATTCGCCGCGAACTCAAAGCCATTCCCTGGCTGAAAGACGCCGCACCGCCCTGCATCTATGCCATTGGCGGCGGCTTCCGCACCCTCGCCAAAGTGCATATGATCAAAACCCACTACCCGCTCGATCTGGTGCATGAATATGCCATGACCAAACGCGCCGTAAACCAGATGTGCGACCGGTTGATTGAGATGTCGCCCGCCGATCTTCAGGCCCTGCCCGGCATTTCATCGAAGCGCGTGCTCACCATTGTGCCCACCGCACTGGTGCTGCAGCAATTGCTCCATGTCACCGGCGCCCATGAAGTGCGTTTTTCCGTCAGCGGCATTCGCGAGGGTTTCTTTTTCGACCTGCTGGAACCACGCCAGCAAAAAGAAGATGCACTGTTGGCATCGGCGCGTGATTTGGCTGCCCTCATTGGTCGCCAAGGCAGCTATGCTAACGAGCTCTATGAATGGATGACCCCACTGTTTCACAACGAGCCCATTGCCTGGCAGCGTATTCGTAAAGCCTTGTGCAAACTGTCGGAACTCGCCTGGTCCATCGACCCCAACTTCCGTGCCAACTGGGCTTACCAACGCATCATTCAGTCATCCCTCAAAGGCATGGATCATAAGGAGCGCCTCATGCTGGCCCTCGCCCTTTACCACCGTTATCAAACCCGTTGGCGGGGCGATAAAAGCGAAATTAAACTGCTCGATGAACGTGAACGTTTATGGGCCCGCTGCGTGGGGCTGGCGGCCAACCTTGCCTTCCAGCTTTCAGGCGGGCGCGGCGGCAATTTACACCATGCCAAATTACAGTTTCATGATGCCGATGTGCGGCTGACGCTCGATGATGAGGCCAGCCCCTTGCGCACCGAAACCGTAGAAAAAAGGCTCGACGGATTGGGCGAAGCGCTCAGGGCCTTTTCCAATTTTGTCATATAGCTTTTTTTAGAAACGGCTTCGACGCCAAACTGTTTCAAATGCTCATTCACATATTGCGTGTCGAGCAATTCATACCCCGCCTCACCCAAAATTTCCACCAGCGTCACCAGCGCAATTTTGCTGGCATCGGGCGCACGGCTGAACATGCTTTCCCCAAAAAATGCCCCGCCGAGCGACACACCATATAATCCACCGATGAGTTTTTTATTGCATGGGGGTTGGTCAGGAGAGCAACCCGAACCAATCAAAGACTGCCACACCTCGATGCTATGGGCCTGGCCGCGGGCGGCGAGTGCGGTGTAAAGTTCAATAATTTGTTCGTTAATCCATGTCTCGCTGCGGCCCTTGCTCACGCTTGCACAGCCACGAATCACTTCCTCAAAACACGTATCCACCGTCACCGTATAATCATGTTTTTTCATGGCGCGTTTCAGGCCGCGCGGAATGTTGAATTCGGCGATGGGCATCACCCCGCGCTCTTCAGGACTGAACCAATAAAGCTCCGGGTCATCGGCCTCCATGGCCATGGGAAAATAGCCGTTGGCATAGGCGGCAAGCAACATATCCGGTGTAATATCGACGATTTCGTCAGTCATCTTTCACTGCGCGCACGGAAGCGTTGCAATTCACTTTTTTGTCATCCCGGACTTGATCCGGGATCTCCTTAAAGTGGATTCCCGCTTTCGCGGGAATGACAAGGTAAAGATGGATTGCCACGTCGGCTTCGCCTCCTCGCAATGACATTATTTTGATACTACTAATGCCTCTATCGCCAGCGCATAGCCCTGCGCACCAAGGCCACAAATGCTCTGCTTCGCCACCGGTTCAATAAAAGAATGATGCCGGAACGGCTCGCGTGTTTTTGGGTCGCTTAAATGCACCTCGATGATGGGAATCTTCACCGCCCGCAAAGCATCATGCAGCGCTACCGAAGTGTGCGTATAACCGCCCGCATTAATAATGATAGCCGCCGCCTCGCGCCCGGCTTGCTGCACCCAGTCAATCAGGTCGCCCTCATGGTTGCTCTGCTTAAAATCAACGGCAAACCCATGTTTTTTTGCTGTTTCTCGGCACAGAACTTCAATATCGGCCAGCGTGGTTGTGCCATAAATTTCCGGTTCACGCGTGCCCAGCAAATTGAGGTTAGGCCCGTTCAGAACGGTAATGGTCTTACTCATGATGCCTCGTTTCTTGCGCGTTGCCGCGAAATAGCCTAGATAAGCCTCATGTCTAACACAGCCTCATTACAATCGCAAATTACTGTCAACGGCGTGGCGCGGCCACGTGCGAATGTTTCATCCATCGCTGATTTGGTGACCGAGCTGCAACTGGATATGCGCAAAGTCGCCATTGAACAGAATCTGAACATTGTGCCGCGCAGCGCCTACGCCACCACCCGCATTTGCGATGGTGACGCCATTGAAATCGTCGGCTTCATTGGAGGTGGATAGTTTTTGGTTGGCGCTCGCCGCGCTGGCCCGGCCTGAATGGCCGTGTCGCTTGGCGTTGCCTATGCCGCCAAGCTCCGCTAAGGAAAATACTATGAACGATCACCTCATCATCGCCGGACGCACCTTTTCCTCGCGCCTTCTCGTGGGTACGGGGAAGTACAAAAATTTTGAACAGACGAAGTCTGCCATTGAAGCCAGTGGGGCTGAAATTGTCACCGTGGCCCTGCGCCGGGTGAACCTGGCCGACACCGGCAGCGACAGTTTGCAGGCCGCTATTCCGCCCGAGAAATACACCTACCTGCCCAATAGCGCGGGCTGCTACACGGCCGAAGACGCGGTGCGCACCTTGCGTTTAGCACGCGAACTGGGTGGCTGGACTTTGGTGAAGCTGGAGGTGATTGGCGACAAACACAGCCTCTTTCCCGATGTTGAGGAAACCCTGAAAGCCGCCAAAACACTGGTCGCCGAAGGGTTCGAGGTGATGGTCTATACGAATGATGACCCCATCAGCGCCCGCAAGTTTGAAGATTTGGGCGTGGCCGCCATTATGCCGCTTGCCGCCCCCATTGGCTCGGGCCTTGGCATTCAGAACCCGCTGAACATTCGCCTCATTGTGGAACACGCCCGCGTGCCCGTGCTGGTCGATGCCGGGGTGGGCACCGCGTCCGACGCCGCCATTGCCATGGAGCTGGGCTGCGACGGTGTGCTGATGAACACCGCCATTGCCGAAGCGCGCGACCCCATCATGATGGCACGGGCCATGAAACTGGCGGTGGAATCGGGCCGCTTGGCTTACCTCGCCGGACGCATGGAAAAGCGCGCGCAGGCCAGCGCATCGTCGCCCCAAACGGGGTTGATTGGTTTGTAGTTTTGATTGGCGAGCAAAGCTCGCGTTGGGGGCGAACTGCTGTTTTGTTGCCTTCGCAACGTGGCCCAAAACCCCCTCGAACGCTTACGCTCCGGCTCGCGCAGTAAAGCGCTACGCACTGACTCTACAAATAGTTAGAAAAATCGTGCGTAGCCTTCCATGGCGAGCCGCGTGAGCGAAAGGGGTTTGGGGACAAGGTCCCCATCAAAAGCTACCCAAGCTTTGCAATCAGCTTCTTCAACGAACCCATCAGCTCTTGGCCAATACGGTTGCCAGAATCTTTCATGCCCTGATTAAAAATCACCGTTACCACATCAATATGCTTACGAATAATCAGCAAGTCATTGTCATTAATCCGTGGATGAGCCGTCAGATAATTCTCCAACAAACTGGCCACTTCGGTGCCCAAGTGATAGCCAAAAATTCCCGCACGCGACTGAATGCGATAGGCGCATTGGTGAAGGTCGGCCAAGGCGAAAACGTTACCCATATCATCGACCAATGTTTTAAAAGCAATCTCGAGCTTACTTATATCTTCACGTGCCCATTCCACAAATTCGCTTTCTGCCATCAGCAATTTTGCCTGCGCCTCCGCAACCACCATCTCGGTAAGAATATCGCGGGCGCTCACCTCGCCCAGCTGGTCGCGCAGCACAAAATTCGGCGGCGATAGCATAGCAGCTTCGCGGGCCGCTTGCGCTACCGAAGGTTTAGCGGCACGCGCGCCACGCCGTTCTTGAACCCCGGGTGGGGGCACACCCCGACGCCGACGGCATGGCCCCGCAAATCCCGGTGCATCGACGAATGATCGCGGATTATCGATGACCATCACAATACGATCCGAGATAGTTTTAGCTGAAAATGGCTTCGCCACAAATTCGCTAATGCCCGCATCACGCGCAGCTTGAATATGATCCATTTCAGCACGAGCCGTCAGCATAATAATGGGAATATCACGTGGAATACGTTTATTATCTTTCGCGCTGCGAATGGCTTTCACCAATGTAATACCATCAATTTCAGCCATGCTATATTCGGTGATAATCAAATCATAGTTGCGTGTAGCAAGGCGGCGCAACACATCGCTGCCGCTATTCACGCAGTCAATATCGCGAAACCCGAACGAAAATAAAATGCCCTGCACCAAGTTACCGGTGCGGCTATCATGGTCGGCAAGCAACACGCGAACACGCGCAAAAAGATCGCGCTTGTCGCCATCGGTCATCTGCACGACGGGCTTTCGAGTCGAGCTGCGCTTCGGTCCTACCATGGAAGCAGTATAGCTATTTATCTTGGACTTTCAACAACTCACGCACTAATGGCAACGTAATGGCCCTACCACGCGCCAGCGACAAAGCATCTACTTCATTGGCAAACTGCTGCATGGCCGCATAGCTGCGCTCCAGATAGGTCGCCGCGTAATGCAACACATCGGGGGCAATTCGCAATTGACGATCGGCAAATTCCTTCGCCAGCACACCGACAAGCAGCGCATCATCGGGTGCGCCCAATGCGGCACTGGGCAACGCCAACAAGCGTGAGCGTAAATCAGGCAAGGCGAAAAGCAGTTGTGAAGCCGCATCAGTTGCCGTCATCAGCAAATAATCACCGCGTGCCCGCACATGGTTAATCAGCTGTGCCAACGCTGGCGCATCAGTTGCCGCATCCATATTATCCAGCACCCAACAGTGATTGCCCGTCAGCAAATGGTCGGCAGGCAAACTGCCCACACGCGCCACGTCTATCATAGTGGCGTGGGCACGCACGGCAAACACATGCGACAAATGTGTTTTGCCGCTGCCTTTCGGTCCGTGCAGAAGAATAATGGAATAGGGCCAGTTGGGCCAGCTTTCCACCCAGCGCAGCGCCTCAGCGTTCGACTCACCGCGAATAAAATCGGCCGCATGATAGCTCGGGCTAGCCGAGAATGGCATTACCAACTGCATGGCCGCACCCATCTTATTGCTTCAGGTAAAGGCCCGATTGCAAATAGCGACCTAGGGCAAATTTCGCTAATACACCAATCACTGCTGTCAGCGGCACAGCCAGCAAAAGCCCCACAAAACCAAGAAGCACCGCACCGGCCAACATACCAAAAAGCATCCATAGCGGGTGCAGACCCACGCGGTCACCAATAATTTTGGGAGTGAGAATTTGTGTTTCCAGAATTTGGGCCACCCCATAAACTGCAAGCACCAGCCACCAGCTGGTGTCCATGCCAAACTGGCCATGCGCCACCAGCAGCCCAAGGCTGATAGAAATAACCGAACCCACATAGGGAATAATAATAATACAGCCCGCAAGCAGGCCCAGCACCAACGAAAAGTTCAACCCAATCAGTGTAAATGCCACCACATAAAACGTGGAAAGAATAAGCATCACCGTAATTTGCCCACGCAGATAGGCCGCCAGCGTGCGGTTAATAAGGTAAAGCTGGCTGCGAATGGTGGGTGCATAAGCCAGCGGCAAAATACGGTCCACACTGGCCAGCATGGCAGGCCAATCGCGGATTAGGTAAAAACATACAATCGGCGTAATGAGCAGTAATGCCGCCACATTCAATGCCGCTGCACCGCTGGCAAACACGTGTTGGCTGAATTGCGTGGCCGATAAAATGCCTGTCTGCATGACGTCGCTGAAATCGGTGGGAAGAGCAGCGGCATCCTTATTACCCGTCAGTCCAGAAAGGCTTTTCAGCAGCGGCGCCATCTGTTCATAAATATTGGTTTCAATTTGGTGTAGCATACGCGGTGCTTTGCTAATCAGCTCGGTCAGCTGCGCATATAAAATGGGTACCAGCCACATGACTAACGCTGTGAGCGTAGCAAAAAGTCCCAGCGTAATAATGCTTGTCGCCAAGCTACGTCCCATCCCGCGTTTTTGCATCCAGCACGCCAGCGGATCCATCAGGTAGGCCACAAAAAGCCCCAGCACGAACGGCAGCAAAATAGGGCGCACCGACTGCAGAAAAACCCAGAACAACGTAATAATGGCAGCCCACATCACCACATGAAACCAACGTTCTTGCCATGCGTTTTGTTTGGTGAGTGCAGTATTCAAAGCGGGTTCAGTCATTATGTTACCTCAACGAGACAATCCAGCCATCGGCCGATTCGCGGATGATGATATTTTGTTTCTTCAACAGCTCTTGTAGCACATTCTGCGCACCATCAAAATAAATCGTACCGCTGATTTCTTTGAGCGAAATATTCGGAATTTCAAGTGCCAAAACGCCCTTGCTGGTACGCACGGCTTGCTGCATTTGCCCCAATTCGCGTGAGGTGGCATATGTAAACCGCACCTTAATCTTCGTTGCTTTTGCCAGTTTCTCCTGATCCATTTCCGCGGTCGAGGAAGCGATTTGGGTCAGCGCCGTGGCAGTGGCCACCACCACATGGCGCAAGCGCGACTCATTCTTTTCATCCGTCGTAACGGGTGGAATTTCAATCACCTCATTATTCGCGACTGCGGTGGGGCTTAAACGGCGAAACAGCACGCTGGATGGCGCTTCTTTCCCCTGCGGACTTAACGTCAGCACTGCCACAATAATCTCACGCGAACCATAGCGGGCAAACATGGGCTTCAGCTCATCGGCCTTCACGGTCAGAATGTTTTTATAATCCACCAGCCGCAAATCTTCAAAGTCACCGCCCGCCACCAGCACCGCCCCGTGCGACTGACGCAGCACTTCCTCAGCCAATGGCGCACGCAGCTGGTTTTCTTGTTCCCACAAATAGGGGCGATCTTCACCCACAAACACCGGCAGCACCAGCACCCCGCGCACCTTGGCCGTGGTTGCAACAGGGGCCACCACATTCGACGGAATGTTCAATATTTTGCGCAACACATCTTCTACCAGCGTTACATTCACTTCGGCATAGGTGGTGTTGCCCTCGCGCCGCGTTTGCAGCAGCTTGGTGCCGCGAATAATTTGTGAAAGCTGGTCTTCTTTCAGTTTCGACGCACGAAACCCGGCATCCGCCCCGCCCAGTTTGCGTGCGGTAAGATACACCGCTCGTTTGCGCGCATAATCCATCGCGTTTTCTTCGGCCTTGACGCTAATATCATCAATGCCCACCGCCACCACGCGCACTTCCTGCACGGCGGCATGCGCGGGCGCACCAAGCCAAGCCATCATGCAAAGCGCAGCGAGCGATTGCCAAAACAGTCGTTTGTGAACTATAGGTTTGCCATTCATTCAACGCAGGCTACCGCAAATGAGCACATCAATCAACGCACGAAGCAATGAACGCTATAAACAAGCCGGGGTCGATATCGATGCCGGTAACGCACTGGTCGAACGCATTAAACCCCACGCCAAGGCCACCACGCGGGCCGGTGTGGTGGGCGGGCTGGGCGGTTTCGGCGCCGTGTTTGATTTGAAGGCAGCCGGGTTCGAAGACGCGCTTTTGGTATCGACCACCGACGGCGTGGGCACCAAGCTGAGGCTGGCGATTGACCTCAACCAACATAAAACCATCGGCATCGACCTGGTGGCCATGTGCGTGAACGATCTGGTGGTGCAAGGCGCTACCCCGCTTTTCTTTTTGGATTATTACGCCACCGGCAAACTCTCGGTCGAGGTGGCAACCGACGTGGTAGCCGGCATTGCCGAGGGCTGCAAACTGGCGGGCTGCGCGCTGGTGGGCGGTGAAACGGCCGAAATGCCCGGCATGTACAAGCACGAAGATTACGACCTCGCGGGCTTTTCCGTGGGTGCCGTGGCGCGGGCCAATTTGCTGCCCAAACCCACCGTCGCCGCCGGTGATGTGCTGCTGGGGCTCATGTCGGCCGGGGTGCATAGCAACGGTTATTCGCTGGTG
Source organism: Rickettsiales bacterium (assembly GCA_947441895.1). Lineage (GTDB taxonomy): Bacteria > Pseudomonadota > Alphaproteobacteria > Rickettsiales > UBA3002 > QFOX01. Next base: position 25,397 of record CANEUT010000001.1, read on the forward strand.
CGCCACATTATTAAAGAAAGCGGGGCCGATATCACCGCCGCCCCGCCCTATACCTGCGAAAAAACCACGCTGGGCGAATCACTGCTCACCCCCACGCGCATTTATGTAAAGTCGCTGCTGCCCAGCCTGAATGCCGGCAAAATTAAAGCCCTCGCCCACATCACGGGCGGCGGACTCACCGAAAATCTGCCGCGCGTGCTGCCAGAACATCTCAGCGCATCCATCGACCTCACCACGTGGAAACTGCCCAACGTGTTTGCCTGGCTGCAACAAGCGGGCAAGGTGCCGACGGACGAAATGCTGCGCACCTTCAATAGCGGCATTGGCATGGTGCTGGTGGTGGGGAAAGACGAAGCGCTGGAAGTGCGCGCCGCCCTTGAAAAAGCCGGTGAGCGCGTGGTGCTGATGGGCGAAATGATTCCCGCCGCCGACACCAAAGTGGTTTATGAAGGCGCACTCGAATAGGCGCTCGCGCCTTTAAAATGTGAGGACAGGCACCATGAAAAAGATTTTTCTCACGGCCATTGTTTTGTTCAGCCTTACTTCAACAGCATCGGTTGCGGCAGATGCGCCTTCACCTAATACATCCTCAGCAACAATTCCTGCATCGATAGAATTTGAGGGTGAGACTTATAAGCTGGTTGAAACCAATGACCTTGATAAGACTATCAAGGGTACAAACATAACAGATCAGTATAAACAATATTGGGAGCAGTTTAGAGAGGATGGGATTTATATTATGACTGGTGGGTTAGCCCCCATTTATGCCACTTACAAGGTTGCGGATAATCAGTTTTGTATAAATTACGAAAACCCTAAAGCCTCGCCGCCGGTATGTCGTGCGCTGTTTAAAAGTGCAAAGGGGCAATATCTTTCTATTGGTGCATCCTCAAAGACCAATTCTACAAAAAGCGCTGCTGCGCCAACACCTCAAAATATTTTTATTCATCCTTTTGATAAAGACAAATAGGAGCAAGGCATGACCCGCCGCCTGCGCACCGCTGTTCTCATTTCCGGTAACGGCTCCAACCTGCAGGCGATGATGGATGCGGCGAGCGCGGCGGATTACCCGGCGGCCATCAGCTTAGTGCTGAGCAACAAGGCCGACGCCTTCGGCCTCACCCGCGCCAAAAACGCAGGGGTTGAAACCGTCATCATCAGCCACCGTGACTACCCCGACCGCGAAGCGTTTGATAAAGCCATGGACGCCGCACTGCGCGAAGCCAAGATTGAATTGGTGGTAATGGCCGGGTTCATGCGCATCTTGTCGGACTGGTTCGTGAACGCATGGGCGGGCAAGCTGATCAATATTCACCCCTCGCTGCTGCCAAAATTCAAAGGCATGCACACCCATCAACGCGCCATTGACGCGGGTGAGCGCCAACATGGCTGTACCGTCCATTGGGTGATTCCAGCGCTGGATTCCGGCGAAATCATCGGCCAAGCCGCCCTTGAAATTTCCCCATCCGACACCGCCGACACCCTCGCCGACCGCGTGCACGCGCTGGAGCATGTGCTTTACCCCGAGGCCGTGAAGAAAGTGGCAGTTTCTATACGAAAGAATCGCGACTATTTTGTTGAGGGCTTTCCTTTTGAAAAAATTAATGCGCTGCTAAATCTCAACATTACACATAACGCAGTTCGTGTGCACAAACCATTGTGGCATAAAATTGCCACCTACCATCCGGACTCAAAGGACTTGGTAGAGCATTACCTTGATGCAACGATTGCTGATCCAGAGTATATTGGCCAAGCGCCAAAACATTTTGAAAATATAGAGCTTTTACGCCATACACCTTTGGGAATTCTGCTCGTTGCAGTGAAGATTCGTAATACTAAAGGGTTTTATTGTCGTCCCATTATCGCCAGCGCCTACAAGATAGAGCCAGCCAAACTTCGCAACCGTATACAAAATAGTAGGGTTCACCGACTTAAATAGAAAAGGACGCCGAAGCGTCCTTTTTGGGATTTAGGCAGGTGCCAATCTGCATCTCTTGGGGCTTGCGCCTTAATTACCATCACTGGTGTGGCGGGTGGCCGTTCCGCCCTCTAAATCCCGACTTGAAGAACATTGTAACATGAGTTGCGCCAACGTGCAACTTTTGCATGCAACACCTTATAATGCCTTCAATTATCCTACGATTTCGGTGCCCGAGAAGAAGAAGGCGATCTCAGCGGCGGCGTTTTCAACCGAGTCGGAACCGTGAACGCTGTTGCGCTCGATCGATTCAGCGTAGGTTTTGCGAATCGTGCCATCGGCCGCGTTGGCGGGGTTGGTGGCGCCCATCAGGTCGCGGTTGGCCAGCACGGCGTTTTCTTTCTCCAGCACCTGAACCACGACGGGGGCGGTGATCATGTAATCCACCAGCTCACCATAGAATGGGCGCTCTTTATGCACGATGTAGAACTGCTCGGCCTGGGCGCGGCTCAGGTGAATGCGCTTTTGCGCAACAATGCGAAAGCCAGCGGCTTCGAACATGGCGTTAATAGCGCCGGTCAGGTTGCGCTCGGTCGCATCAGGTTTCAAAATCGAAAGCGTGCGTTGAACAGTCATCGTCGTACTCCATTGGTTATAAAAATTCAGTCGCGGGGGTCATTAAGGGATAAGACCTAAGGGCGCAAGCTTTAGTTTTTATAGAAGGGGGCGCGAGCCCCCTACGCTCACGCTTACCCCCGCGCTGTCGCGGCTCGCCTTACGGCTACGCACCGACTATTCAATCGTTTGCAGTGTACCCAGCGTAGCGCTTTATGGCGCGAGCCGGAGCGTTAGCGAACGAGGGGGAGCGGCAGCGGGGGCGACTTCGACCCCACGCGGCTACGCCGCTAAATTCTGTTGTATTCACGCCACAGACGCGCTAGTGACAATCCCCTACAAAAACAAAACATTGTCATTCCTGCGAAAGCAGGAATCTCAGGCCTCAATCACCATCGGTGGGTTTGGCCTTAGATCCCCGCCTTCAGGGGGATGACGGGATAAAAAAGGTTCCGGCAATGCATAAGATTGTGCTCGCGCTCCTCAGTCTAGTGGCGCTTACCGCTTGTGATACCACACGCTCGCTGAAAGAGCTGCGTCACGCCACGCCCGTGGGCGATGCCTATCATGTGGCCCTTGCCAGCGGCTACCAAACCTTCGCCGAAGATAAAGTGCTGCGTTACGACTGGTGGACCTCGAAATATTTCGCCGATAAGGGCCTCATGGCCGCCTATGGCCGTGACGTGGAGCCGGAAGAGCCCACTGGCTGGGAAATTCCCCAAACCATGATGAGCCAGTTCGACGACGCCCGCACCAAGCTGCGCGCCGCCATTGTCGTCAATCAGGAAACCCAGCCTGTGCTTACCGCAAAAGCCGTCGTGCTTTATGACCGCTGGGTGGAAGTGCAAAGCAACAAGTGGGACGTGGTGCGTATCGATGAAACGCGCGACGCATTCTTCGCTGCACTGGCCAAACTGGAAGAAGCGCACGTGGCCGAAGGCAGCACCGTGCCCGCACCCTCCACCCCACGCGCCGCGCCGGTCGAGACCACCAGCACCATTCTCTATTTCCCGTTCGATAGCGACACGCTAAGTGATGGCGCCAAAAACGCGCTGGCAGAGCTAGTGAAATATGTTCAAGGGGCAGGCAATGTGGCCATCTCCATCAACGGCCATGCCGACCGCGCCGGAGCGGAGACCTATAACATGGACCTGTCGCAGCGCCGCGCCCAGTTTGTTATGAAAGCGTTGGAAGCCGCCGGTGTGCCTGCCAACGTCATGCAATATTTTGCCTTTGGTGAAACCGACCCCGCCGTGCCCACCGCCGACGGCATGCAGGAACCCCAAAATCGCCGCGTCGAGATATATATCGAATAATTGAAGGGGGCGTTCCGCCGCCCTTCGCGCCTACGGCGCTGACCCCCTCGTTCGCTAACGCTCCGGCTCGCCATGGAAGGCTACGCGCGATTCTTCTAACGTTTGTAGAGTCATTGCGTAGGCGTAAGCCGAGCCGCAAAGCGAGGGGGAGCGCTAGCAGGGGCGGGACGCCCCCTGTGGCGTAGCCACTAATAGGTGACAAAAACCTCTCCCCGCGCTACCACCAATGCATGATTGACCTGCCCGACATTCTTTCCACCCTCGCCCTGCGTGCGCAGTGGTTGGTGGTCATTATCCTCATCGCGTTTGTGGTGGGTGAATTGGTGGCGCGTGGCAGCTTTATTAACGCCATTACCTACCGCATCAACCGCTTCATTGCCGCTCTCGGCCGCAGGCTCGACCGTACCCATCGCAACACCGCCACCCGCGTCTATCGCGGCATGATCACTCTGTTTATTCTTCTTATTCCAGCCTTGGCGCTTGGGCTTACCCTCGCCCAGCACCAGCCATGGGTGGAATGGCTGTCGCTCATCGTGCTCATCGCCGCCATTGGCCGGTCGCTGGCCACGTTTCACCTTGCGCGCTTAGGGCGCGAGGCGGCACGTGGCACCCTGAAACTCGAAATTCCAGGCCTCAGCTTCCTGTTTGCCGATACCCACGCCGTCATGCGCTATGCCATCCTCACCAGCGCGCGTGATTTTGCGGTGGGGGTAGTGGGCACCAGCTTCTGGTATCTGGTGGGGGGCATGCCGCTGGTGCTGGCTTATCTCACCCTTGCCGCTGCCGCCCATCATTATACCACCCACGCCTTTGGCTGGGCAGTACGGTCGGTTTTTCAATTGCTTAACTTCATCCCCCACGCCATCGCCGTGGCCGTATTGGCCCTCGCCGGGTTGTTTGTGGTGGGTGGCAAGCCACTGGCCATGCGCCGCGCCAAACATTTCCACGGCGCCATTGCCTATGTGCTCGGCATATCGCTGGGTGGACGGCTGCCAACGGCTGAATTGCCATGGGAAGGCCACGGTACGGCCAAGGTGGAACCCACCCATTTGCTGCGCTGGCTGCTGCTGCGCAGCGTGGCCATGCTGTTGCTCATGTTGCTTCTCGCCGCCCCGCAGATTGTTAAGCTTTTGATGTAACAGGTTAGTCTCCTGACTAACCTGTTACGCCGCTCTCGCGGGCTGATGGCTCGCTCGCCCAGCTCGCTTCTTTGTTTTTCAATCGGTTGGATGATTCGTGCGTAGCCTTCCATGGCGAGCCGCGTAGCGAGGGGGAGCGAAGCGGGGGGAACTTTCCCCCTGTGGCGAAGCCAGCCAATCTCAAGATTCATCCGTGGGCGCGGCCCACGGATGAATCGTCACACAATCTTCACGGGCAATTACCCTCAAAAAGCATAGAATAAGACTAGAAATTCAGGAGTTTTTGCATGGCGGATATCACGCCACAATCACCTATTATTACCAACCCGCCCGATGGGAATAGCCCCAGTGCGCCTACTGTTGCGCCTGCGCCCAGCCTTGCCCTTGCCACCACCACCCCGTGGGCGGCTGTAGGCAGCGCGCGGCCACCCCATACCAAAACCGAATCGACCCTCGCCCCCACTTCCGAATTCATGCGTTATGTGCTGGCGGCACTGCCCTCTCGCTACATCTTGCGCGGCGGTTTTGGTCTTGCCTTTAACGCGCCGAGCACGCGTGGCCATGGGATTGGTAAAGCCATTCTTGATTTTTTCGGCAAGCCAGGCGATTTCTTTCATCTCAAGCACAACTGGAGCCGTGATCGCGCGGAAGCTGCCGGCTATAACGCCAGCCTTGGTATCGGTAGCCTTATTCTTACCACCAGCTACAGCGCCACGGTTTACAGAGACATCAAAAACATTTTCAGCGAAGCCGTGGGCGAAGAGTTTGGCAAGCCCGCCAGCGAAGTAAATTTCAACGATATTCAAAACAGTAAAAACAAGATTGTCCAAAAAACGCTCGATAACTTTTGGCAAAAGCTTGCGGGTCGCTTGGCGATTGATAGTCTTTTTATACCCGCCTCATTCTTGCGCAACACGGCCGCGGGCGATCTGGTGTTGGGCTTAAAAGGCGGCGCGCTGTTTCTTGAAACATGGAAACGTAAAACTACCATGTTCGAAGATCTGGTGACCTTCGTGAACAATAAAATCAATCCCAATAACGGGCTTGGACAGCCCATTGTTATTGGCGAGGTGTTCGACCTTTACCAACATTATACCAACCAGTTTCACCCCGATAAAATGTTCGGCAACGTCCTCGAGCAAGGTGGCGAAGAAGGGTTGCGTTGGAGCAAAAGCCAACCCATTTTCCAGCGCATGACCGAGTTGATGAATAATACCTATGCCTACAAACACCAAACGGTTATCGACCCCGCCACTGGGTTTGCCGCACGGAATGCGAGTTTTGGTTTACCCAAATTCATCTACATGCTGGGCCACGACCTGATTGATCCGGCACTGCCCGAGCAAACCATGGCGCTGATCGAGATCGCCAATGCACGTGGCATTCCTGCCGTCAAAGAAGCGCAAAAAATGCTAGCCTCGGGCATCAACCTGAACGAAGTGATGGGCCATTATCAAATAACGCTGGAGGCCCTAACCAAGCCCGCCACAAGCATGAGTGAGAAAAATGGTGTCCTTCCCAAAGGATCAACCATGCAGCTCGATGCTGCACCCGCCACAGCGAAAGATCACCCCGTCACCAAAATCAGCGTAGAAACCATCCGCGATCATGGCCTCCCCGATAAAATGCCAGCCCTGCAGGCTGCCACCTAAGCACTATAGTCTTTTAATTAAGAATTCACCAATCCATAGCAAAGGGCCGCGCCACATCCGTGGCACGGCGCTTAATTATCAATCAATAAAATACTACTCGGTCAGGCGCAATTTAATGAGGGCCTTACCAATCGCGCTATATACTTCTTTCAGCTTGGCTGTATCACCATACTTAACCTCAAAGGCGTGGGAAGGATCAGTCGCACACTGAGAAAATGCATCAATAATCTGCTCACCACCGGCGTCCATATCATTTCGATCCACATCAAGTAGTACGGTATAAATTTCAACACCAGCTTCTTTCAACTGCTTACACACCCCTTGCTTGGCACCACCACCCACCAATTGTAAATGGTCGGGGTTGTAAGAATATAAATAGTGGTTGCGGAAATTGCCCGCCGGCCAATTGGTGTAGCAGCATCCAAGGTTGGCCGAATCGGTCATCATAATTAAAATCTTTTTGGTATTTGGCGCACCAAAATCAGCCGGTTTCTCACCACCAAAAATATCATGATGACGCGGATCAAGCATCAGGCCTGAAAGCTGCGCAGCAAGGGCGCTACGCTTCCAGGCAGGGCGGTTGAATTCTGTGCCATCACCTTTAGTAATGCTGTTAATACTCTCAAGCAGCGCTTTTTTGTCGGCCTCGTTAGCAATTGCCTTCAGGGGAATCACACTTGGAAGCGGTCCTGATCCTGCCTCAGCATCGCCCAGATTGGTGAAATAGTCGGTACCATAGCCTGCATCTTTTTCACCTTGATACATAAATTCAGGCACTGCCGCAGGGTTCGGCACTTTAATTTTATAGGTAAAGGGCACAATGCCTACTTTGTAGGCCGCCTTGCCTTGCGCGTCGGCGCTATAGCCCACACCAATATTGGTAATCTGGCTTAAACCTTCTTTCATCATCGCAAGTTTTTGGCAGCTACGATCTGGCACAAAATCAACCACCGTTTTGCCATCTACCTGCTGCGTACGTTGGAAATTCGCGCACATGGTGCCCGACACATCGACCATGGCTATAATTTCACTGACAGTGCTGGTATCAAACTGCACAGTGGCATTATGCTCCAGGTCAAACTGGCTCACGCCAACAATGCCCGCAATCGCGGTTTTGAGAAAGCCTTTGGCCTTGGCGGTCCAAATGGTGCCGTTATTCGAAACCGTGACACTGAAGCTTTCAATCACCACATTTTTAGCAGTCTCATTCATGTTGGTGGTTAAATATTCTGTTGCATAGGCGGTGGGGTTGTCACTATGGGCAGCAGCGGCGGCCAACACTGCTTGGTCAACGGCATTGGTAAAGCGCGACTTGGCTGAAGCGTAGTTCGAGATTTCAAACACAAGGCCGGTCACCGACATAATGGCCCCAAGGCCGATAGCCACCATAAGCAATACCGATCCGTGCTGGGCCTCGCGCAAGCGATGAAGCAGATGGCCAAAACGTTGGGTTGAAAAATGCATCATCGTCGGTCTCCCAGACTGCTACTAATATTGAAACGTAATATCTTTAAATGGCTTCACCGCCACGCCGTCCACAAAGAACGCACGATCGCCCGCGGTACGAATATTCACGGCATTAGTACCTTTTTTAGGCTTCTCTGCGGTAATAGATGTCACTTCAATCTCACCGGTTTTTGTAATCATTTTATCGCCCACTTCCAAGCGGCCCACCACCACATCTTTATATTTCATGGTATCATCAGCCGCTTTTAAGCCATCGGTGGTCAAAATAGGGTGATCGCCCGTAATGGCGAATTTAAAATCATTAATGCGGTAATAAAACGCCGCCCCATCGGTGCGGTTGACCGAAATCACCTGCGCATCGCCCTCAGGTCCGCGCAGACGATCGCCAATACGAATCGTTGAAATAGGCTTCTTGCTACCGTCTGCCAAGTCCACCAGCGAATCCGACCGCACGCAGTCATTCACCGTCGCCACGTTACGACAGGCAATGTAAACAACAGCTCCATCGGTGGCGGTGGTGCGGGTGAAAGGCACATTCTCCATTTCCCACGCCCAACCCAGCCACGCATCATCAGCCCAGCTCGGCGTGGAAGCCAGCTGCGCCATCAGCGCGGTCACCACCATTATATAACGTCTTTGCATATGATCCTCTAATCGTCGTCGATTTTAGTACTAGCGTAAGTCGAAGCGTTGATCGTTGATATCAAGCCGACCGCCCACACGTCTGTCATAGCCATAATCTACCAGCGCATCTTCTACAGCCGCCGCCGGTGCGCCAGGCTGGACAGCTAACTCGCCGTTATTAAATTCCTGCCCACGATTGGCACCCACCGCATTCACATCTACTCCGCCAACGCCGCCGCCAGGGTTAAGCGAAGTGGTGGCAAACAGGCTGTCACCGACCTCACAAATCGGCAAACAACCGGTGAAATTCACGGTGCCAATGGCTGGACCAACAGCAGCACCAAACTCAAACGCCTGATAAGGTCCATTATACGTTCCGGGGGCAAAACCGGGGGGGCATGAAATAACAACGTTACAGTTACCATCCGCGGGTAGAGGACTACCGGCCAATGTTGTGCCGGCAGGGCACACAGGCAGTGTACAGCATGCCACTGTTAATGCAGGCGGCATTAAACTGGCATTAATCAACTGTTGCATACTGGTAATGCCGGCCACACTGGGGCACTGGCTTTGTGGAGGACAGACACAACCATCAATCTTTGAATCTTTCGAAACGCGGCTAGGCAAACAAAGCGGTGCAATATCCTGCCACTGCGGCACCGTCACCGCCTCTGCCGCCATGGGCAGAACAATCACAAGAAGGGCGGCGATCCATCCGCGGTTGCGGGTCATTAACGAAGCCATACATCACCTGCTTTGTAGTATTTTATTAGTTATTTATACAGTTTAAAGATTAATTTTTTATTAATATTTACGGAACTATCCGGCCTTACAGGGCACATTCACAACCGTGCCGCTCACCGGATCGATATTAAACGAACCATAACGTACGTGGGCATAGGTGGCGGTGTACATGCGCTGGAAACCCCCCAAGAACGACTTGCTGAATTCATTATCAAAAAATGGGGTATAATTCACGAATATTTCAATCACCATGACATTATCGCCATTCACCATCGCAATGTCGCCGGTTTTTGCTATATCGCCCGCGTTACTGGCAACTTTACTGCCACCTGCCGTATATTGCCAGGCAGCAATGGGCGCACATGCCTGATCAGGCGTAGGTGGTAGGGGCTTAATAATTTGCGTCACAATAATCTGTGCATCACCACCGGTGTAGGGCTTCATCATATCCGGCAGCGCCGAATAGAGATTATCAAGCGACGTTTTATTCACGTTCGCGCCCTGATTGATTATATCAAGGATTTGCGAGGCTGACGATTGAAATTTATCGCGGAATAATAGAAACCGCGATACTTCGACGATCCCAAGAAAGATAAATAA
>CANEUT010000002.1 GCA_947441895.1 Rickettsiales bacterium
AGAATCTATAAGAACGGGGAATCCGCCGAGTGGACATATCTGCGCTGTTGGAAGCCTGACGATGCTGAGAAAATCATGTGGGTCAGAGAAGACAGCGTGCTGGAACAGGTTGCCGATATTTTCAATCACCTCGGGATCAAAAATCCTGAGATGCTTCAGAATGTCGTGGATTACATCAAGGAAACCAACCGCGCTAAAAAGGCGTTTCATAATCAGGAAGTCGGGCAGCTGAAAAAGCAGCATACCGAGATTCAGGACAAACTCGACAGGTTGGTGGATTTACGGCTGGAGGGGGAGATCACCAAGGAGGAGTTTGAAACCAAGAAGAACCGACTGAAGGATCGGCAGTACGAACTCGACCAATTGATCCTGACGTACGACAAAGCAGACGACCAGTTCACAAAGACGCTCTGTGCCTTGCTTACCATCGCTTCGGACAGTGATAAAATCTGGTTAGGTTCGACGATTTCGGAAAAACGCGAGTTGCTGAATTTCGTATTTGCGAACCTACAGCTAAAAGGTGCAACCCTTTGTTATGAATTAAGAAAACCATTTGATAAGATGCTCAATCAAGCTGATTGTATCAAATGGCGGAAGCTGTGAGATTCGAACTCACGGAGGAGTTGCCCCCTCGGCAGTTTTCAAGACTGCTGCCTTAAACCACTCGGCCAAGCTTCCGTATAAAATTTGCCTTTCGGCGACCTTAAAACCTTCCAACCTTCACCCGTTTTCAAGACCGGTTCCTTAAACCACTCGGCCACCTGTCCGTTTAAACCGTGGGGAGTGGCCTCACGGTTTAATGAGTTGTCTTCATGCGCCAGACGGCTGGCACTCGGCCACCTGTCCATTCCATGCGAAACGTGCATAGGATATTTGCCGCCTCGCGGCAACGGCAGTTTTTCTTGCTGTTGACTGCTGCGTGGATTCGGGTCTGCTGACCCTCACCCTGCGGGCGCTTCGCGTCCAAAATGCCTGCTGGCATTTTGCAAACCACTCGGCCACCTGTCCATTCCATGCGAAACGTGAGGAAAAAACCTCACGATCATTTCTTCCTTACTGCCCCGCGTGCGGATTATAAAGCGTATATGTGCCCACCACTTCACCTTTTGCCAACGTATGTTTCATGGCGGCGGCGCGCACCTGCTTGGCGGTGGCATTCTCGGGCAGCCTCAGGCTTCGCACATCCAGCGCCCGCACCTCAAAATGGTAATGGTGCAGCCGTTCGTCGTTCCATGGCGGGCAGGGGCCGCCATATTCATGCACATCGGCATAACCGGCAAGATCGCTGGCGGCGGGCATGGCAATGGTAATTTCGCGGTCACCACCGGGCAGGCCCTTAATTTTGCGGGGAATATCGGCCAGACCCCAGTGATAGAAAACCTGCCGCTTTGCATCGGGGGCAATGGTGACGCCCTCTTTTCCGGCATGGCTGAAATCAGCCGGCACATCGGGGTCGAACATGGTGACCACAAACGATTTGGTATCTTTTGGTGCACCCGACCAGTTAATAGCGGGGCGAAAATTCTCACCTTTTTCGCTTTTGCCATCCTCCGTCGCCTTGCACAGCGCAAACGTGGCGGGAATGGGTTTGCCGTGGGTGATGCCCTCCACGGTGACCTTCAATTTGGCAGGTTTAAGCGGTGCGGCGGCGTGGGCTGTGCCTGCAAAAGCAAGGGCACACGCAATGGCAGTGCGGAACATAAAACGCATGATAACTTCCTCATATTCGGGTAGGTTGCTTCACTAGCGGTTTTATAAAACAAATTCAATCGCTGGATTGGGGCTTGCCAAGCGCCATTGGTTCCAGTAGATAGCTCCCTCTTTTGAAACAGGGGCGCTTTAAGTGCCTTGTTTTGGTGACGCGGGGTGGCGTAAGTCCCTCGAAGCGTTGCGAAGGGGGAAGCAGCCCTAATAATCTGTTTCCGGCATAGCCGGTATTTATTGGTGACGCGGGGTGGAGCAGCCCGGTAGCTCGTCAGGCTCATAACCTGAAGGTCGTCAGTTCAAATCTGGCCCCCGCAACCAACCCATTGATTTCAAGATATCCCAAGAAGTTCCAAAACCCAAATATTTTCATAGGGTTATCCGATATTCGTTGTCCCACTGATTTCCAGGGTTAACCGGTTTGTACCCTGCTTTTTAGGGTACGGGATAGGGTGCAGCATTGTGGTTCGGAGAATTGGGCTACCCTCTACCCTCGCTGGCGCTATCAATGGGGAATCTTGCTACAGTGCCTCGCGCTTCCATTTCCCGCTTTTTCATTTCGCCTGCCAGCACACCGGGAATGGTTGGTGTATCGTTGATGCTTATCAGCGATTTGCTCAAGGGTTTGAAGCCTTTCCCGACAAGCTGCTCTGCCGCACGGTAGAGGGCGCCAGCACGCTCGCGAGTATAGTAGCGCTCATCGACCGAGGCGGGATCCTGTTTGCCTAACAGGTCTGCTTTATACTCTAGCTCACGCACACGCATCCCTTCCAATTCCTGCACGGGGATAAGATGAGGATCGCTGGTGGGTGAAGCAGGATTACGGTCAATGATTGCGGGGGCAAGTCCTACATGGTCTTCCGCACTCGGGGTGAATTGTCGTGCAATAGAGCGGTAAGTGAAGCGAGCAGCAGCTTTAGCCAGCTCCTTCTCGGCGCTGGTTTTTGCTATTTCAAACAAGTCTGGCAATCGTTTCTCGACGCGCTGAATACTGGATATCACTTCGTGATCGCTAGAAAGGTCGAGCCGTGCAAATTGAGTGTATTTACCATCTGGGTGCAGACGACGCGAGAGTGCATCGGTCGAACTATCCGCTGCATTGCGTTGTAAATAGCGCTGTCCCTCGACGGATTCGAGGGTTTTTACGAAAGGATGTAAGAAGGTGCCTTCCATCTCAGTACGGTGATACACGTCCATCAGGTTTTTGGTCTCGGGCGCAAGTGTTAACGGAAAATCAGGCAGCTGCGAAATTTCGTCCATGCTTTTCTCAATCGCTACCATGCGCGTTTTAATGCGTGCAACAAGGGGGGCATCACCGTTTTTCGTATCCACAGGTGTATCCAGTGCGGCATCGCGTATCTGGGCGATATATTGATGAAAAAGCTCAGGCTTTCCCTGCTCAATTGCATATACCGCGAGTTGGCAGCAGAAGGGGAAGATGCGATCCTCGACCGCATTTTTCTTTTGCCTAATAATAGCTGCATCAGCTGGCGCCATATTGAACATATCGGACGCAGTGGTCAGCTCGAAGATGGTTTCACCCATATCGTGAATCCAGGCACCGAGCAGCGCATCGCGGCGCAGCTTATTGGTAGCGTCTGACATGGTGTTTTTAAATATCGCGCCACTATTTTCGAACACTGTTTGGACAATATTCATCACCTGCTTGCTGTGGCCTGCGGTGCTGTCGGCACGCATGGGAGGCATATTATTCATGCCTACAAAACGCGGTACTTCGGCCAGCGCATGGTCGATGAGGCTCAGCATCATCAGGCTGCGGTCATGGCCATCGGTTGGCAGGCCAATATCCAGCCCCGCATTCATGCTGGCGTTAAAGCAATACCAGCCCCGCCAGGGCATGGTTTTTGCGGCATAACCAGTGCGCTTAAAAATAAAGTCCCGACGATTGGATGTTCCTTGCGGAAAACGGTTCGGGTTCTGTGCATCATTGATACAAAAATCCTCAAGCTCTTGGGGCTTAAATGCTGCGCTTGCAGATATTTTTTTCATACTGGCTCATCTAAAGATTTTTTGGGTATCGTAGTGATGAAGTTCCCCGTACAACTGCCGCATGTTAGCAATTCGAAGAGTTCCTGTGTGTGAAGGTTTTGCGACATTTTGGGTTGGGGTGGTGAAAGCAAGCGCCCCCTTATCTCTCATGGCGGGCATACGATGAATGCGTCAGTTTGATGACAACTGGTTTGCATTATTTACATGTGGTCTAGGCGTTTTGGCACACAGGGTTTCTTAAAATTGTAACATTTTACAAGCGTTGTTTGTGCTAAGCTCATGGCATAGGTAGGGAATCTGCATGGCTTTGTTTCACGATGTCACTGCTGACTATGTTGAGCGTCCGCGCAAAGCGGCGGATGGGGCCTCTGCGCTACAAATGAGCCGCGAAGAGTTAAAGCAGCTTCACGAGAGCGGCTTGGGCGTTGCGGATACGGAAACTACCGGTCTCAAATCAGGCGAAAATGGGCTGACGGAACCAGCAGTCATTCGTGCCATGACGATTGGCGAAATCAAAGCCTACAATCGAGAGGCTAAGCGGCAAGGGTTGCCGGCGGATCAGCGTATTCCCGTGCCGCGCGGTTATGCGGATAGCGAGCTACGCCTCATCGCGCTGCAGCATTTTGTGCTGCCAAACCGGCCGATGATCCATGACCGAGAAGACGGTCATGAACTGCCGCGCGGATCCTATAACAGCGACCGACAGAAAGCATTTGAGTATGATATTAGTGCCTATGCGCTGGGTGTCACCGGCGCGGAGGTAGTGCGCGAGAAAGGCTATGGACCGCTGACAGACCTAAAAATTCACGGCAAGAAGGTGGAAACATTGCCGAGCTTTGTACCGCTAATGCAGAGCTTTTTACTGTTTACAGGCAAGTCAGACGTTGGTCCCAAGCAAGGCGTCGCCTATTTCAATTCTCCCTTTGATATCCCATTCCTGCGCGAATTATTTGTCGACGCGATGGCCTATGATGCAGCAAAGAAAAACGAGCATCGCCATCATGAGCGCGCAGTTAATCGGCGTTTGCCGCAGGAGCTTGATATTGATTATCATGCTGAAACCACTACGCCGGAACAGCGCGCAAAAATCATCACGCACATTAAAAAACGCCTGCTGGATAGCGGAATTGCGCAGGAGAAAATGGCGGAATATTTTGCCCCCGCCCGCTGGCACTGTGTGCTACAATCCTACCGCGCAGCTCATCCTGAACTGGCTGGCCATACGCTGGATGGGCTGATGAAAACAGCCGGGCTTGCGGAAGGCGATCGCGGTGCCCACTCGGCGATTGAGGATGTGGTACTCACCGCGCGGGGTATGCTGCATCTGCTGGGGGAAGCGAAGCTGGGGCAGAATAATTTACCGGCCATGGGTGAATTACCTGGCATGATTTTGCGCCGCAGCCATGGTGCGGGAGCAAGCAGCCACGCCGCTGAGAATGGCCGCGATGTGGTCATCACCCTGCCACATGGTAAAACCCCGCATGCCAAAGCAGTGGAGCATTGGTTACGCAGCTTTAATCGAGCCAACCCAGCCGACGAGCGGGACCCGGCGCTGAACCCGCACGGCAAGCCATGGTTCAGTCAATTCATCGAGAATGAACAGGGTTTAAAAATCGTTGCTTCCGGTGCGGAAAAACGTCCCCTGTTTTTGTCGTTCACCAAACATCTCGGTGTCGCCTCGCATCTGCTGGATGGACGATACCCATGGCTAACCGCGCTGGAGGCGAACGACAAGCCTGGCACCTACGTGGATGTGACGGTGAATGGCGAGCACCTGCATGACGTGCCATGGAACATTTTGCGCCGTAATGTGGCTTATCTCGATAAACAACCCGCCAGCGAACGCGTTGAAATGCTGAAATTTCTTCGTGATATTGGAAAAGCCACTGACGCACTCGGTGGCGTACTGCTGCGTGAGGAAAATGGCGTTCGTTACCTGCGCCTTTATGGCCATGTGCGCCAGCATGGCACGGTGGATATTCCGTGGCCTAAAAACGTACATCTCGCGGATGCGCAGAAAATCGTGTTCGACAATCTTGAACAGGCCGTGCGTCTTGGCATTACGCCGCATGCAGTCCGCAGTGAATTAATGTCATCAGGCGAGGTCGAGGACGATGGCGTGCAAGACGATGATCATAAGCGCATCGTGGCAGAAAAAAAATATTCTTCCACCACGCTGGATATTATTTCACCGCCAGATGGTAGGGCGCACATTCACCGCGAAATAACACCCGCTTTATTTCAGCTTTTTAAGGCGGGTCTGCCGTCGGACGCGCGTCATGGCAGCTTCAATCGCACGATCGATACGGTGAAATACGGCAAGCACTACACGATTGCGGTGAATAAAGTAACGCACGGATCGGACAGTTTTATTACACTTGATGGGCCACCGGAGGCCTTCGATGCATTCGTGGCGCGCCAAAAGCCTGATAGAACCTACGAGCCAATAGCAGAAAAACCGACCAATATTCTGACCGATGCAGGATGGCTGCTCGACCGATTGCAGAAAACCCCCGGTGTGCCGAAGGATGGGGTTGAGGTAACAGCGAATAACCGCATCATCGTTCACCAGCCGCAAGGCATTAGTAGTGATGCACTGGCGCTGATGCATCATATTGGCATTCCTCACCGTGCGGCGGAGAAAGAAATCCGCTTTTCCGCCGGTGCACTGATGCAGGATGCCTTCACCTGGTCGCTCGATATTTCACGAGCGCTAAAAAATAAAGCCTATGAAAAGGAGATGGGGGCGAATTCCATCGTCCCCAGCATCGTCAAAGGACTAAAAGACATGAGCGAGAAGGGCGAAAGCCATAAACGCCTCGACCATGCGAAGTTCGACCCCATGCTGGGGCTACAATTGCATTACAAACCACGCAGTAGTGAGGCAGCTGAGATTATCCGTATTCCAGTAGATAAGATGCTGGCGCGGACGCTTCCCATTGGTCGTCGCCGCGTGCAACGTGTGTTTGCGCGGCTCATGCATTCTCCTAAAAAGATCGAATCCGCAAATGAGGAAATGCGTTGGGAGGTTACTTTAACACCGCTGGAACAGACGATGCTTGGCCATGCACTGGCGGAAGTTGGCACAAGCGTAACGTGGCGGCATAACGCAAAGGGCGACCCCTGTTTCGTGATTACCGAGAGCGAACTTTCTTCGCGTGGCAACCCAATTTACCTTGCCATGCAAACGATGTCCGACCAGCTTGCGACACTGACAGAATCAACGGATGTCCCGGAATGGTATTTCAGTGCCCACCCCGAGTTGAATGGTGATCGCATTGCTTTGCAGCTACCCGCGCGGCCTCTGTTTGAAGCCTCTGCCGCCCCGGTTTATCAGGGTATTAGAAGTTATTTGCGCCGCATGGAACATGGTGGAGCGGGTGGCGACAGCCTTAATAAGGGCCTGTCGCGCATCATGGGTGAGCGCAGCGGCAAAGGTGGATCGGTGCTGAAGCAGTTGGATTACGCGCTGCGTCGCGACTCGGATGCCCAGCTTTCGATCCTGCTGAATGTCGTGGAGCAGGAAGCGCCCAAGCTACAGGCGTTACATAAACACACGCTCGATCTGGCGCGCAACATCGCACCTTCAGACAAACCCAGCCTTAAGCGAGAACTGGCGCTGAATCAGGAGATGCTGAAAGACCGCATCTGGGTGGCACACATCATTGCCGCGTGCGATGCAATGGCAGAAAAAGAGCCGGCACAGGCTGCGAATTGGATGGAAATTCGCCACAAGGCAACTGGCGTTGCTGATAAAATGGCGATTGCCATCCATGGCGCAGACCGACTACGCGAGGCGCTGAATACCGGCGCACACACCATCGCTAATGACGGCTCACATTGGCGCAGTAGCCTTGTGGGCGCGAGTGTGAATGCACGGCTAGATATACTGGAGAAAGTGTATATTGAGGCAGCGCAAACGCATACACCGAATCTGGTGGAGAAATACGTCGAGAAGCAGCGCGCAACGCTGGAGCAGTTTGGCATGCAGCAAGAGGATAAGCTGGCGGGGCTGTTGCACCCCTACCATGCGCATGCGGCGCTGCGCCTTGCCGTGCTGCATACGGTGGAACGTGATCCGCAGCGTAAACATCTGCTCGCACGCGCAGCAACCGTTGCGCTAAAAGACGCCTATGGCTTTGCACCCGATAAATCCGCTGAGTTTTTAAGGCTCTACGAAACGATCGCCGATCCGGCATCCAATCCCGCGCAATGCAAGCAAGCGGGCGAGGTGTTTGTTGCTGGTATTCCAAGTTTCAACGAAGATGCCTATTGGCTGCCGATGCAATTGTTCGGCAAGGCGAAAGAAGGCGATCTGACTAAATCCCAGCGCGCAGAGCTACCTGCTATCATCGCCAAAGAGGTAAAAAAAGCGTATCATGAGGTAGGGCTAGCGCATCTCTACCTCGCGGCGGAAATGGCGGCGGAGCTGGAGATCGTGCGCAAAGAATTAGCGCACAAAAAACCTCGGCAGGCAAAGAATGCAGGCGTGCGCGAGAAGACATTGGAAATCGGATTGCAGCACCAGAAATCCGAAATGCTGCGCTGTTATGCAGCAAGCGGCTTTAGCACGAAGAACGCGGAAGCTGAGTTACGTGGAAAAACCCGCGCTGCCATCGAAAAACGTCCGGATTTCCTTTTACAGATGAAGAAGCATAAGGAATTTTTAAAACTTCGTGAGAATCAACCGAAGCTGGTGGAATATAATGCCAAGCAGCAGGAAGCTATTTTGCGCGCCGCCATTACACAGGAAGGTGGGCAGAAGCGGCTGGAAGAATTTTATCAGCATAAACTGGTAGAGGAAACATCCCTTGCCAAGCAGGTGCGGGCCGTTGCTGTCAACCACCCGGATTTTGAAGCATCGCGCGCACAGGTAAATAAAGCGGCTATTCTTACAGCTAAAAATCACATGGTGGCCGAGCTGGATGATCTGGGCAAAATCGAATATCACACACGGCGCGATTTAGAGGCACTTGGGCTACTGTTGCAAGATATGGCAGTGAAGCTGCATCCCCAACTCGAAGCCACGCCAATTAAGCCGCAGCGGATGGATTTGCCCGAATTTCAGGGCTTGGCCAAGAACCCAATTCCTGAACTCCGCGCGGCGGCGGAAAAACTCGATCGCCTGTCGTTGCACCAAGCGAAGGCAAAAATCAGCCCGAGTGAGCAGGTAACAAAGGAGGAATATAAGCAGCGTAGGATTTATCATTCGCTTGGCGCACTGGTAAATAAACCAGTCGACCATGTGTTGGGTGGCGCCGCTGGACCCTTGTCCCAACAAATCGATAGCATAAAAAATACCATACCGGATTATTTCGTGCTCGAT
Source organism: Rickettsiales bacterium (assembly GCA_947441895.1). Taxonomy (GTDB): domain Bacteria; phylum Pseudomonadota; class Alphaproteobacteria; order Rickettsiales; family UBA3002; genus QFOX01. The sequence goes on from CANEUT010000002.1 coordinate 9,041, forward strand.
ACCAGCGCGATTATTGGCTATTTCGACGTGCTACGCCATGATACCGCTCGCCCTCGTGACACACACGGCACGAAGCCGGATTTTGTTGGTTATCACGGCAATTTGCTGCGCCGATTGCAGGCGCTCGCTATGCCACAAGCCCATGGCACCATGCCATTGCGCATCCCCGATTATGTATTTTATGAACTCAGCGGCCTCATGCCACCAATGCTGCAAAGTGCAACAAAACATTTTGCCGCGATTGAGAAAAGTTATGCCCCGAAGCTGGAAAAAGCCCGGGGCACACGGCATGAAACATTGTTGCGCGATAAAGCCCGTGAATATCAGACGAAAATCGATGATCTCGTCGATTGGTCCATTCGCCTCGATCGGCGTCGACCACTGGATCTTAAAAGCAGCATTGGCGACCGGGTGGAGGAGTTGAATCAGCTTTTTACCATCTTCGCTTACCACCCCGAGGTGATGCTGCCCACAAAAGTTGGTACCGATTTCCAACAAAGCGCACGGGTGGAAAGTGCCGTCGTCGCGGGCATTGGGATGATCAATCGTCCGGTGACGCCCACTTATTATCGTGATGAAATAGCCAAACTAAGGATCGCTATCGCTGCGGATAAAGCTCAGCTGAAAGCAAAGCCATCCCTTGCCAATTACACGCTTTCCTTCAACGATCTGCTACAAACACCTGGGCTTGATTTTGATATCAAGCATCTGCGCATCCATTGGGGGCAGATGTATTTCATGGGGCTGATTGACGAGCATCAATATCGTAATTTCATGCGCAACATAAGCGGTGCAAAAGAAGCCAATGAACAGGGGCACGACAATAACTCGCGCTTTGTCACTTATGGCAGTCTTGTGAACCGTACGAAGGAAACGGGGCTGACAGGATCAGGGCTGGTGAACGCAGTGAGAAATGCCCGATCTGCGCAAGTACAGGATGGCTCAAAGGAAGAAATGGTAAATCGTCGCAATTTAACATTTAATGAGTTGGAACGTTTTGTGCCAAAGCCTGAGCTTGATCTCGCACATGCTATAGGGCCAGCCAAGCTAACGATGGATCAGTGCATTTTTGGTGGGTTGCTACCCGGTGCCGCAATCAAACGTCACCGCGAAGGCGACGAACATATCGTGCGCGAAAACGATGCCGAGGTCGAAACATTGCGTCTCATGGCGCGCACGCTAGGCTATACGCCGCCGGAGATCATCACGAGTGGGAAAGACCGTTATGAAACCTTAAGAAATTCCCTCAAGCATCAGGGATTTTTCGAGCGGCAGGTAACGCTGGAGGATTGTATCCGACTGCAGACAGCCTGTACTCAGGCTGATATTCCTTGCGCGAAGCTTGACCAAATCCTCGAGCATTTACCTACGCTTTTATGCGAAAAACCAAAAAATTTGGTACAAAAAAAATTGAACGATGGCAGCGTGGACATTTCTGCGCCGTTGGAGCGTATTTTTACTAACGCGCTTGTGCATGGGGCCCTAAGCCCGGCTCAATTCGTGGCGTTATTAGTGAAGCTTGACCCTACATCGCTCAATGTCGATCACGTGCCCATGTGCAGCATTAAGGCAGGAGGTCTCACCTTACAATTCAAACTGCGCAAACCCATAGCGCGCACCAGCACGATGCCAGCCGATCAGCTGGCAGCGGCGATTGATCCGACGACCCTTTGGTTAGAGATTCCAGACGTTTCAGCGCCACATTTTGACAGGCGGCAGAATTTCAGCGATCTGGTTAATGTTGGTCGCCACGCCCGACGTAGTGGTGCCAATTTCAGTGAAGGGCAGGCATTACTTGACCGCCTGCTGGCAGATAAATTCCGCTCCGGTGAAGCTGCACCGCAGCAGCGGCTGGTAACGGCACATGCCGCGTTCACTGAACTGTTTGGCCCTACTGAAGGTGATGCGCTATTTTTCCAGCAAATGAAGGATTTTGAATCGCGGCAGGAGCGAGGGTTCCAATCCGGCGACCATGTATCTTCCACTAAAAAACCTTCGGATTGCGCTATTGCCGCTAACCACCGCAACCGACTGATTGATCGGCGCAACAAAGGCGAAGTTTCTGTGGTAGAGGGCACGCGCAACGCGCAACGCAATGAACCGGAGGCGAAATTATGGGTCATCGGCAATGATAGCGACCTGGTGTCGGCCGAACAATATCGCTTGCTCGCCCCGGAAACAAAAATAGCTAAAAATGGGCGTGAAAAAACGCAGGATCCCATAACGCTTGGTAAAAAGTGCGAAAGCCCAGGCATTCGTCTGCGGCCACCCGTGGCGGCGCAGCATTCGCGGTTGGTGGAGGCGCAGGGCCCAGCTTCGCAGGACGATGTGAACATCCATAACGTGCCCACCCGCGATTGGCTGGAATATGTTGGGCGTTTGAATGACATATCACCCACCGCTAAGCGGAACCCCGATGATTTTACCCATAAATACGCGAAGGCCAGTGTACCTTTCCGTACAAAGTTTTTAGGTTAGGCGCCCATGGCAGAACACATGATAAAGTTTTCCTATGCTGAGCCGAAGCGACCAAGGCCAAGCAAAATAGCAGATATACGTGCGCGCCTTAAAGAGAACGATGCGCCACTTGAGCAGCGCCTCGCCACCATGCTGGCCGACCAGCTAAAGTTGTCTGCTGATAGTTTATTGCGGCGCGACCTGATCGAACCCATGCAATATGACGATATCGTGCCGCAGGTGCAGACTGCAATGGCAGCGAATATCAAGGATTTCAGTGCAGCAGCGGAGCAGATTTGCGAGGCAATCCGCAAAGGAAAAACCATTGGTATCTCAGCAGATTATGACGCGGATGGCAATACTTCACTTGCGCTGTTCATCCGCATGTTGCGCGAATGCGGTATGCCGCCTGAGAAAATTATTAAGCATATCCCCAACCGCGATCAGGATGGGTACGGCATCAACGAATCGGCGGTGGATGATTTTGCCGCGCACCATGTCGACCTGATGATTACACTCGATAATGGTACACGGGCGGAGAAGCCGATCAAAAAAGCGCTGGACGCCGGGATGGAAGTGATTGTCATCGATCACCATGGCGATGCGGGTGGAAAAACGCTGCCACCACAAGCGAAGGTGGTAAATCCAAATATCCTTGCCAATGTTACCGCCACCAAGCAATCCTCGACTCTGGAAGAAACCAAAAATCTTGCTGCTGTGGGGGTAAGCTACATGATGGCGACGGAGGTGATGGCCCGCATGAACGTGGATCGCGCGAGTGATGCGCAGCTCGACCCAAAGTCACTGCTAGGCCTTGTGGCACTCGGCACGGTGTCGGACGTAGTGCCGATGGGTATGCTCAATCGCGCACTGGCGCGCGAGGGGATGGGGCGTATGCGTCGAGGCGAGGATAAAAACATCCTGCGTTTTATGCGCGGTGTAGGAATAGATGACCCCACCAAAATGAGTGAAAGTGATATAGCTTTCCGTCTTGGACCTATCATCAACGCCCCGGGGCGACTGGGTGATTCGGTGGCGTGGGCGTTTCTCTCGGCCATGCAGGGCGAGGCAGAAAAGCCTGCGCTAGAGGCAGCGATTAATCATACAGTCGATGAGTTGCACGAGGCAGCCGTTGCACTAAAATCCGAGGAGCAGAAGACAAAAGAAGCGAATATCCAAAAATGGCGTAAAGCGAACCCGGATAAAATTCGAAGCGAGGAAAAGAATCTCTCGCCACTCTATGACACCATCCCTGAGAATCCCTACCTCGATCGGCTGATTCAATCTTCCATTGCCTGTAACGAGGAACGCAAGAATATCGAATTCCTGATGCAGCCAGAAATTCGCGCCGAAGCAAAAAAACAAAGCAACATGCCCATCCGCGTCATTGCGGGGGAAGGCTGGCACGAAGGTGTCATCGGTATCGCCGCCAGTCGAGTGAAGGAGGAGTTCGGCCTTCCTGCGGTCATTGGCAGCATTAAGCAGCTGGAAAACGGCACCTGGCAGGCTAAATTCTCTGCCCGCAGCATTCGGGTGGCGGGCTACCCCGTCGATATTGGCGCGGCCTTCGGCGCACTGGGGCCGCAACATCAGGATGACACAACCTCCCTGTTTGCCAAAGCGGGTGGCCACCCGATGGCTGGAGGTGCCACCATTTTTGCCACAACACGGGAGGAGCTAGACGACAAAATCCGACGCTTCAGCGCCGCATTAAACGAGCGTCTCGGGCCCGATGCAGAGCGTGCCATCGCCCATCGCAGCGAGCAGATTTTTGGCACGATTGATCTTTCTTCTGTCTCCCTCAACACCGAAAAAGCTGTGGGCAGTGTTGCGGATAGGTTAAATACGCTGTTGAATGCGATTCCCCACGCCGGGCCATTTGGCGAGGCGATGCCTGCGCCCGTCGTAGCGATCCGCGGTGTGGGGATTTATCCGCCAGAAACGGGGCGCAGCGAATCGCGCCGGGGGCACCTAAATTTCGATATCAAGGGCGATCATAACCCTCTACGCATTCACTGCCGCGCCAGCCATGCAGGCGGCACGGTGTTGGCGGATCAACTACATGCACTGCAAAATGGGTTAAAGAAGGGAATCGTTGTTGGCCAACTGACGCGCAAGGCAGATGGCACGTTTCAGATGGAGGTGGAGCACGTGCTGCCCGATAACGGCCTGGCTGCCGACCCGGCTTTTACTAAATCCGGCATTTTCGGACTGGTTGGTCTGAGCCGAGAGCAAAGCGCCCGCTCGGCCTAATAAGGCTCGCCGTCCGGCTTTTTACGAGGAGCTGCACGATCAGCGCGGGCGGCGCAGTTAAAGTTTGAGCCAAATCTGGCCCCCGCAACCAACCATACTATTCGCGGCCATTCGCCCGCGTTCGAAAAACCCAAAAAATATTTATATTTACAGAAGCTTACGCCTCAAACTCGTTCGTCTGTGGTCGTAATGGTGCGGCTGCAGCCAACCATTTTGAGGGTATATTTGTGGGTACAAACCACAGGTACCCAGATGAGGTATCTCATGACGGAGTCAGTCTGATGCCACGCATGAATCGCAAGCTGACAGATATTGAGATAGCTATCATTTACACCTAGATGGATTAGCTTTTTCTCTTGCGCTCTCTGTGCAAAAAATTGATAAAATATACAGGGGGGTGTGATATGCTAGAAGCCGAGTTGCCACAGAATGAGAATGAACGCCTTGATCTTTTGTATGGCTTAAATATTCTTGATACCCCAGTCGAGGAACGATTTGATCGTATTACTCGCCTCGTATGTAATATTTTAGATGTTCCTATTGCTGCCATTTCATTGGTTGACGAACATCGGCAATGGTTCAAGTCCATACAGGGTTTAAAAGCTACTGAAACTGAGCGCCGCGTTGCATTTTGCGCTCATGCTATCCTCGATGAAGGATTAATGCTTGTTTCTGATGCTACAAAAGATGTGCGATTTTTAGATAATCCGCTGGTAACGGGTGACCCCAATATTCGTTTTTATGCAGGTCAGCCACTTTCTTTAGTGCCGAATATGCGTTTGGGAACCCTATGCGCTATTGATTCAAAAACGCGTGAGTTGACAAAACGTGAAGCGGACATCATGCGCGATTTAGGACGCATGGTTGAGTCTGAGCTGCAGCTGTTATTTTTAGCCAGTTCTCAAAGAAAGCGCATCGTTTCATTTGAAAACGTAGAGCTTGATATGATGGTTGATCCCGTGACCCGTCTATGGAGCCGGAAGGGAACTTTAGAAATGCTTGAGCGTGAGTGGGATTGGGCTTGCGATGGAGGAGAGGACATCGCCTTTGCATGTGTAGGTTTATACCAGCTCACCAATGATATGAAACCAGAAGAGAGCTATCGGTTTGATGAAGCGATTACCGTGGCTTCACAAACCATTTCACGTGCATTGGGTGTAAATGACTTAATTGGTCGTTGGAGTGATAACCAATTCATCCTCGTATTTCATGGCTATGGCGCGACTGGACTGAATCATATGATGCAGTCGATTCAAAAAGAGCTCGAATGCCCATTTTTCCTGGAAGATGGCACTTCTGTATCATTAAAAATACGTGCTGGTGCTTTTGGTATGACTGCAAATAAAGAAGATCGGGTTGAACGGTTAACATTGATGATGAATCAGGAGTATGAAAAAACAAGTCTTGAAATGTTACCAATTAGCGTAAATCACGCCAGTATAGTTTGGCGCTGAAATGCCTGTTCCGTTTTAATGGATCGGCATTTGTAAACAGGTTGTCTGGCCCAGCCTTAATTGGGGCGCCCAGTTTTCAGTTAGCAGTGTAAAATGGGCTAGCTTGGCGGTAACGTTTCAGCTAAATCGCGCACCCGCAACCAACTGCGCCGTTGAGGCTTCCCACATTTAATGCGACTGAATGGAGCGGGTGACGACTCCCCAAATGGTAACGCCGGTTTCCGAATCAATAGGAATTTCGTTGAAAGCCGGATTAGCGGGCATAAGAAAAGCTTTGTTCTTTTTAACGATGAGGTATTTCACGGTGATGGAACCATCCACCGCGGCGACGACGATTTTGCCGTGGGTGGGCTTCATTCGGCGGTTTACCACCAGCAGCGTGCCATCGGGGATGCCAGCATCGATCATGGAATCACCAGTGGCATAGGCGAGGAAGGTTTCTTCCGGATCATCCACCAGATAGCTATGCAGGTCGATATGTTCGTCTACCTGATCATCGGCGGGCATGGGCATGCCGGCTTGCACACGGCTGGAATAAAGCGGTAACTTAATGCCGCGATTGGCAGCAAATTGTTTAATTTCATTCACCATGCTGGCGGGGACGCGAATGCGCTCAGTCACCTCACCATAGGTGCCTTTGCCTTTGGGTCTGCCAGCACCTTTTCGTACGCCACCGCGTGCCATTGCTTACTCCATTGATTTTTGTCCCGATAATCAAACATGCACGTCATTGGCGTGCGCGTCAAGCGATTCTTTACATGTTAGGCACGGTTAACTAACAACGCCTAAGCGCTGGCCAAAGCCTGGCAAGTTCGTATAGTTGTAAACTAATACACTTTTGAAATCACGGAACATGCCATGTCATTTAAATCGTCGCTGAAAATGTTGCTGACCGTTGCTGTGGTGTCGCTGGGCAGTGGCGGCGCGATGGCGAATACGGCGGGTGTCTTTCCCCAGAATGACGTGCTGAACTATCTGGAGCACGTGGTGCAGTGGCAGCGTGAAGCGTCCGTCATTGAGCCGGCCAACCATGCCCCGCGTGAGCTCATGTTTCAAGATACGGTGCGCCAGAATGCGCTGCGCGGTTTACGCGCCGGATTTAAATTTGCGCGGGCGCAAGCGTCCATCGCTCCGGCCGAGATGCTGACTGAGAACGGCGAGGCGAACCCCGCCCAACGCATGGTGCAACATGGCCGCGAGAACGATAAAAACATTGCGCAATTGCAAGCGCAGTTACGTGGTAAAATTTCAGCCGCCCAGCGTCAGCAATTGGAAGACAAACTGAAGCTTGCCCTAGCCCAACAAGATTTATTGGAAACGGTGCAGGCCAATTTTAATGCGGCGGCCAGTGGCGGTGGCGCAAGCTTTTCTGCCAAAATTGGCAATTTGCAACGCGGCATTCCGGCCATGCTCAGCGATGCCGACCCCGCCGAAGCGCAAGACCATAGCGCGGCTGCGCCGTTGGTTGCACTATCAAACAGCCTGTTCGGATTATCGGCCCAGCTGTTTGAACTCGCCCGCAAGCAGCGCGAGCTGCAAGCCTTTATGGCCAACACCGACGCGGTGGAGACGGTGGGGCGTGACATGCTGGCCAGCCTGCGCACCACACTGGATGATATCACGACATCGCAAACGGCCACCGCCGATGCGCGTGTGGCGGATTTTAAACAAGTCTCCACCGTGGTTGCACCACTGGCGGAAGCGAATGTGTGGATTAGCACCAGCAAAACCGCGCTGAAAGACTGGAATGAAACACTGGGCAACCAATTTACAAGCGTGCTGAAACAGTTTGCTGTGGCGCTTGGGTTGCTGCTGGCCATGCTGGCGGTGCCGCTGGTGCTGAGCGAAGTAGCCGCCCGTATGATTGCGCGTTATGTAAGCGACTCCAAACGGCAACGGCAAGCGAACATGGCACGTCGCATAATGGTGGGGGTGGCGGTGGTGTTTGTGTTGCTGTTGCATTTCATCAGTGACTTTAGTTCCGTGGTGACCTTTGCCGGATTTATTACGGCAGGTTTAGCGGTGGCGTTGCAAGGCGTGTTGTTATCGTTGGTGGCGCATTTTCTGTTCTATGGTCGCTATGGTGTGCGCGCCGGTGACCGGGTGAATGTGGCTGGTGTTACCGGCGATATTGTACAGATTGGCATGGTGCGGTTTTATCTGCGCGAGCTGCACAGTAATGCTGAAGGCGTGCTTGAGCCAACGGGCAAGGTGGTGGCCTTCCCCAACTCCATTTTATTTCAGCCATCGGCCTTTTATAAATATGTTGGCTAGGGTTTTTGAATGATCACATCGCTGGGCAAAAACTCATCGACCGCAAGGGCGGGCAGGGCGCTCACTTCCTCATAATAAGGGGTGAAGTCGGGCCGGGTGCTTTCCAGTAATTGCTCGAAACTATCGATGACAAAATAATGATGCTGATATTGGTCAATGCGATATTTCTGGCGCATGATGCGCTTCACATCATAGCCCACATGAATGGCTTCCGGGCTGAGCGAAAAAACCGATTCGCCGGGTGATGACGCAATGCCCGCGCCATAAATGCGGCGGCCCTCGGGTGTGTTAATCAGCCCAAATTCAATGGTGAACCAATAGAGCGCTTCTAAATGGCCCACATGGCCAAGCTGCTGGGCTTTCAGCCCGCCCGCGCCAAAAGCCTGACTATAATCAGCAAATAGCGGGTTCGCGAGCATGCTGACATGGCCGAACATCTCGTGAAAAATATCGGGTTCCTCCAGATAATCCACCTCATGCGGCTGGCGAATGAAGGCGGTGACAGGGAATTTACGCGCGGCGAGCAAGGCGAAAAAGGCTTCCACGGGAACAAGGCCCGGCACACAAACCAACTGCCAGCCTGTTGTTTTCATTAGTTTCTCGCTCACGCGATCAAAGTTTGGAATGCCGTCGGAGTTATCAAAATCGAGCAGCTTGATGCCTTCCAGATATTCTTTGCAGGCGCGGTTGGCCAGAATGGGCATGTTGCGCGCATAGAGATGGTGCCACATCGCGTGATCGGCTGCGGTGAATTGTTCCCACTTAAAATCAATCGTCATATCATCATGCACGTGGCTGTAATCGCCGCGCAGCTGGCCATGATCTTCTTTTAGTGACATATGCTCTCCATCATTTCAGGTGAGTCTAGCCCTTTCGCAGTTGCGTGGCTAGGCCTTGCCAGTGCGTTGCACCATGGCTATGGTGGCGTCCTGTCCTTTAAAAGGAGTATCATATGCAAGCCGCAACCACTGCACTCATTGAACCCACCATCAACCCCATGGGCACCGATGGATTTGAATTCGTTGAATATGCCGCGACCGACCCCTCGGAGCTGGAAGCGCTGTTCACCAAGCTTGGCTTCAGCAAAATTGCCAAACATCGTTCGAAGAATGTGTATCTCTGGCGTCAGGGCGATATTAATTTCATTTTGAATGGTCAGCCCGGCAGTCAGGCGGAGGACTTCTTCAACGCGCATGGCCCATCGGCCAATGCCATGGCCTTCCGCGTGAAAGATGCGGCGAAAGCCATCGCCCGCGCGCGCGAACTGGGCGCAAAAGTCATTGAAAGCAAAGTGGGCCCCATGGAGCTGAACGTGCCCGCCATTGAAGGTATTGGTGGCAGTTTGCTTTACCTTGTTGATCGCTATGGCGAGCAGTCGATTTATGACATCGATTTCGTGCCGCTGCCGGGCGTTGACCAGCACCCCAAAGGCAATGGCCTGACGTATATTGATCACCTGACGCATAATGTCAGCCGTGGTAATATGGATAAATGGGCCCAGTTTTATGAGCATTTGTTTAACTTCCGTGAGATTCGTTATTTCGATATCGAAGGTCACCTGACCGGCCTTAAAAGCAAAGCCATGACCAGCCCCTGCGGCAAAATTCGTATTCCCATCAACGAATCATCGGATGATAAATCGCAGATTGAAGAATTTCTGCGCCAATATAAGGGCGAGGGCATTCAGCACATTGCGCTGGGCACCGATGATATTTATGCGACGGTTGAAAGCCTGAAGCAAAAGCAGATCATCTTCATGGATGCACCACCCGAAACCTATTATGATGGGCTGGCCAAGCGCCTGCCATGGCACTGCGAAGACGTGGCGCGCCTCAAGCGCAACGGCATTTTAATGGATGGTGCGCCAGGCACCACTGAAGGCGCAGAGGATGGTGGCATTCTGCTGCAAATTTTCACCAGCACCGTTATCGGCCCCATATTTTATGAGGTGATTCAGCGCAAAGGTGATGAAGGGTTTGGTGAAGGTAATTTCCGCGCGCTGTTTGTGTCGATTGAAGAAGACCAAATTAAACGCGGCGTGTTGCAACCGAAAGGCTAAGCGATGAAAAAATATATAAGCTTTCCACGCGTCGCTGGCGTTTCATCACGTCAGGCGCATTGCGATTTGCCCGAGGGAACGTTCGAGCGTGAATTTGGCCGCGAGGGTTTTTTCGGCCCCACCACGCATTTGCATCATGCTCATAAACCCACCGGATGGATTCACTGGGAAGGCGATTTGCTGCCGCGCGCGTTCGACTTGAACAAGCTGCCACAGCCCGTTTCCAGCCCATGGCATGCCACGCCGCTGTTTCACAATTCCACCTGCAGCATGCGCTATTGGTGGCTGCGTGGAGCCATGGATCATTTGGTGACCAATGCTGATGGTGATGAGCTGCTGTTCATTCACGAAGGTCGTGGTGATTTGTTCTGCGACTTTGGGCATCTGGCGTTTAAAGCGGGCGATTACATCACCATGCCGCGCGGCGCGAAGTGGCGAATCACGGCAGAAAGTGACGCAAAAATTCTCCTCATCGAATCGAAATACGATGGTTATCGCCTGCCAGAAAAAGGCTTAGTGGGTGATCATGCGATTTTTGATGCGGCCATGCTCGACGTGCCAGAATTGAACGAAGCCTATAAAGACCAGATGGATGAAAAAGAGTGGAAAGTGGTTATGCGCAGCCGCGGCAAATTCACTACCGTCACCTATCCGTTTAACCCGCTCGATGTGGTGGGCTGGCATGGCGATAATTTGCCGGTGCGCATTAACTGGCGCGATATTCGACCGCTGATGAGCCACCGCTATCACCTTGCACCATCGGCCCACACCACGTTTGTGGGCAATCGCTTTGTGGTGTGCACCTTTGTGCCACGCCCCGCCGAGATGGATCCGGGTGCGCTAAAAGTTCCGTTCTATCATTCGAACAATGATTTTGATGAGATTATTTTCTATCACCTCGGTCAGTTTTTCAGCCGCGATAATATTCACCCCGGCATGATTACTTTGCACCCCGCGGGCTTTGCTCACGGGCCGCATCCCAAAGCGTTCAAGCTGGCTGCCGAGGCCGACAAAAACCGCAAACCCACCGACCCCGCAAAAATACTCGATGAGGTGGCGGTGATGATTGATACGCGTGAGGCGGTAGAAATTGCTAGTGAGACCGCTGAATTCGAAGATAAAAACTATGCCATGTCATGGAAGGAATCGTAAATGTCATCCTGAACGAATGTGAAGGATCTCAAGCCGCATGATCAAGATTCTTCGCGTTGCTCAGAATGACATAAAACTGCAAAGGAGAAAAACATGAAACTCGCAACCTTAAAAAACGGCACGCGCGATGGTGCGCTGTATGTAGTCGATCGTGCGCTGAAGCAGGCAGTCAGCGCTGCTGGTATTGCACCAACCCTGCAAGCCGCGCTCGATGATTGGGCGACCATCGCCCCAAAACTGACAAAACTGTACGATGATTTAAACGCGGGCAAAGCAAGTGGCGCTGTAGCGTTTGATAGTCACCAATGTGCGGCACCGCTGCCACGTGCCTATCAATGGGTTGATGGTTCGGCCTATGTCAACCATGTGGAGCTGGTGCGCAAAGCGCGCGGGGTGGAAATGCCCGCCAGCTTCTGGACAGATCCGCTGATGTATCAGGGCCTGTCGGATAGTTTCATTGGCCCGCATGATGATATTGAACTGGCCGATGAATCCTGGGGCATTGATTTCGAGGCCGAAGTTACGGTGGTGACGGATGACGTGCCCATGGCGGTCAATGCTGCTGATGCGCGCTCGCACATTAAACTTCTCATGCTGGTGAATGATGTTTCGCTGCGTTACATGGCGAAGGATGAGCTGCAAAAAGGCTTCGGTTTTGTGAACTGCAAGCCTACCTGTGCCTTCTCGCCCGTGGCCGTCACGCCGGATGAGCTGGGCGATTCATGGGATGGTGGTAAAGTGCATTTGCCACTCGTCACCCATCGTGGCGACCAGCTGTTCGGCAAGCCAAACGCAGGGGTTGATATGGTGTTTGATTTTGGCACCCTCATCGCTCACGCTGCCAAAACCCGCCGCCTCACGGCTGGCAGCATTGTGGGTTCGGGCACGGTGTCGAACAAAGATCGCAGCGTTGGATCATCCTGCATTGTGGAACAACAGACGCTGGAGAAGTTGGATACGGGTGAGGTAAAAACCCCGTTTCTGAAATTTGGCGAACAAGTGCGCATCGAAATGTTCGATGCCACGGGTCAAAGCATTTTTGGTGCCATTCATCAAAAGCTGGTGCGTTATGCATTGGCTGCGAAAGCTGCGTAAATGAAGCTCTATAGCTATTTTCAATCCAGCGCGTCGTATCGCGTGCGTATTGCACTGAACCTGAAGGGGCTTGCGCCGGAAATGCTGCCGGTGAATCTGGTCGCTGCCGCTCAGCGTGATGCGGCGTATGCCGCCGTAAATCCGCAAATGATGGTGCCGAGTTTAGATGTGGGGGGCAATGTCATCACCCAGTCGCTCGCCATCATGGAATATCTGGAGGAGGCGCATCCGAGTCCGCCGCTGCTGCCGAAAGACGCCATCACCCGCGCGCATGTGCGGGCATTCGCGCTGGCCATTGCCACCGATATTGCGCCGCTGGGTAATTTAAAAATCCGTAAATACCTCACCACCGGCTTTGGCATTCCCGAAGATGAGGTGAAGGTGAAATGGTTGCAGCATTGGATTGCCGATGGGCTGGCCGCGCTTGAGAAGCTGCTCGTTGCCTCGCCACACACCGGCACCTATTGCTTCGGCGATTCACCCACCATGGCTGATTGTTGCCTTATTCCGCAATTATTCGTCGCGCGCCGGTTCGAGGTCAATCTTGCTCCATTCCCAACCATTGCCCGCATTGCTGCCACCTGTGAAGCGCACCCCGCATTCATGGCTGCACACCCCAGCAAACAGGCCGATGCAGCCTAGCTTTTCAGCTTGATAAACAGTGCCGATCCAATGACGAATGCTCGTGCCACGTGCGCTTCATTTTTCTTCATCCACGCGTCAGCCGCTACTTGTGGCCCATCACCAAACGCCCATTGATAATCATCGATGATTATCCAGCCACCAGGCACTACCAGCGGCATCCAATCGTCAATATCGTGCGTGATATGCGCTAAATCATGGTTGCCATCGATATGTAAGCACGCAATATGTCCACCATAAACAGTGGTGCCGAACGCTTCACTGCTTACCGAAAACCCAAGCTTATATTGGTGACGCAGCTGATGCGACTGGCCACGTAGGTAATTCACGCGGCCATAATAGGGCATTAAATTTATTTGAAACCCTTGAAACGCACTTTCAAAATCAAGTTCGCGGGCTTCGGCATTGACATGTTCACCCACGCCATCTTGATGTGCGGCGGCATTTTGCCATGGGTCAATACAGAGCAGCTGGCCAATGCCATAATGGTTAGCGAGCGTAGCCAGCACATAGGCCGAACGCCCCCAAAAACTGCCAATTTCAATAATGTCACCTTTAGGGCAACTGCGCGCAGCTTCCATGAGGGCCATAATTTTTTCATCACTCGACTGGCCGTCAATCCGCAGCGCATGACTTAAAAGTGATGCTTGCTGCAAGCGGTTCAGTGCAGGCGTTTCATTTTTTATGTCAAGGCTGAAGGGTGTTTTCAGCAACGTGTCAAGCTGTGCAAAAATAGATTGCTGATAGCGAATGGTGGTCGCTGCAAAATGGTCGGACGTATCAAGCGTCACCGTTAGTTGATGTTTAGTAATAAGCGCTTTTAAGTAACGCGAAATGATGGGGTGACGGGTAAAGATTGAACCGATGTTTTTTTGTTTTATGAGGGCTAGAAAAGCATCTTCAAACGCAGCATCGGTGACGAACGGTAAAAATTCCCAGTCCTCATAAAGCGCCGCGGCAGGATCATTGATGATGGATGATGCGCCAACAGCTTTGGTGTTCGTTGGTTGCAGACGGCGCATATGTTCAAGCGATTCAGGCGCACCACCAGGAAAAAAAAGGGTGGTGGTCATCGACGATAGCTCTCTAAATTTTGTCTGATGATGTCTTTTATCAGCTGGCCAGCGCCTGAACCATAGGATTCTGCCTCAAACAGCAGGTGATTTTTGGCGGTAATTTCGTCGCACAATCGTGCGTGATACGCCTCATCATTGGCCAGTTTCACTGCCGCTATGGCATAATCTTCCAAACTGTCGGCAAGTGGCGCATCGGCTATGCCCATGATAGAATAATAGGAAAGCACCACACGCCCACGGGCATAATTCCCCGGCATGGTAACAATGGGCAGGCCAAAGGCAAAGGCATATTGCGCCGTGGTGCCGCCACCAAAATAAATGGTGTCCAGAATGGCATCTGCCGCGCGCAGAATACTAAATAGCACTTCACGAGGTTGCCAGTTAAGGAACATCACGCGCGCCGGGTCGCATTGCTTTAGAATACGTTGCTGCAGCAAACTGCTCGATATTTGTTGGGCGAAATCATTAAACAACACAATCGTTGCATTGGCATCACGCGCAAGAATATCGCCTAACACCGCATCAAAATCGGGGTGAATTTTTTGAATGGCCATAGGGCAAATGTAAAGTTTTTTACCTTCCGGAAGACCAAGCTCGGCACGGGTTAGCCAGCGCTCAGGAGCATTCGGACGATTGAAAACCGTATCGATGCTTGGGTTGCAAAGCAGGCGTTCGGTGTAGTTTTCATTCGCGTGCGGCGGTTCATAGCTGCGCGAGGAAATCACATAATCAATCGTGTCGATGCCGGTAGTTTCGGGGTGACCTTGAAAACATGCCTGATGCGGCGCAAGCCGTGCCATGGCCATGTAATGGGTGGTCGCATCCATGCCAATGTCAGGATAAATAATAAGGTCGAGCTTCCTATCGGCGACAACTTTATGCGCCGCACTAATGTTTTTAGGCAGTGAAACAATGGGAATACCTGCGACGATAATTTCCTGGATTTTTTCATCCATCACGTTGGCGAGGTTGAAGAATGTCACTTCAAATTCTGGCAATCTGCTGAGATGAATCATGACATTGCGATAGCAGTTGCCAACCGAGTGGTTATGCATGTGTTTGGAGATAAACCCAATGCGAATGGCCGCATTGGGGCTTGTTATCGCCGCTTTGCAATGGGGCGCCACATAGTTAAGTTCAGGCGCGCAGAGGCGCAGCATGCGGGTGTAGCGCTGTAATAATTCTTTATTGTCGCGGTTATGAAACGCCAGCGCAAACAGTGGATGATTCGATAGCATGAGAAGATTAATGGACGGCTTTTCTTTGCTGAACCGATCGATGGATGCCGAAAAAGCCGCCCGCACAGCGTCGATTTCATCCACCGACAAATAAAAGCGCGGCATGTAGGTTTCATAAATCATGCGAAACGATGCGGGCACCCGAAATTTTTTGCAGAGTGCAGCGTAAGCGGCGTCGGCCTCTTCAAGACGGTTGTCGACTTTAAGTGCAATGGCCTGAAACTGGTGCAGCTCAACATCATTCGGGAAATTTGGAAGAATTCTCTCTAAATAATCGGGCACCAAATGGGCCTGCTGAAAGCGCAGGTTTCTACTCACCAAAGTCGCATGAGTTCTCGCTTCATGCGGCGCCACCTGCACTGCCAATTCAGCGATTTTTACTGCATCAATAAAATTGTTTTTGCTCTCAAGCAGTGCGCTCAGCATAATGTAACTATCGACGTAATTGGGGTCGGTGCGAATGGCGCGCTGATAAAATTCCAAGGCCCCATCATAATGCCCAGCATTATGTAGAATAAATGCGCTTTGATAAATGGCTTCTACATGGTTGGGGTTCATTGCCAACACCTGCTGATACAAATCAAATGCCTCTTGCCCACGCTGTTTTGCAAACGCGTTTTGCGCCAGCTTTATTAATTTACGGGTCGATGGTGCAGGTTGGTTCATGATGTGTGGTGCGACAGAATTTCATTAAGCGTTGTGGCCACATACGCCAAATGCGATGGCGGAATATCGATATAAAACGGCAGTGACACGACGGAAGCCCCAAGCTTTTCGGTGATCGATAAATCACCATGCGGATATTTGGCATAAGCGGGTTGCACATGGCAGCCTTTATCCCACCATTGACGGGCTTTAATGCCGCGCACCTGCAATTGCGAAATCACCAAATCAGCCGCAAGGCTGGGCAGGCGAATGTTGCAGGTGGTGCTCACCGCATCTTCTGGGAACCAGAGCAACAGATGGTGCTTTTCAGCCACTGGCGCAAGGGCTGCATTGCATTGATCGGTCACATTCACCCATTGCTGGCGACGTGCCTCCCATTGGTCGAGCGCGGCGAGCGCCACCGCCGCCGTATATTCGCTCATTTTCGAATTCACGCCGGGAATAGAAATGCGGCGGGTGTAATAACCAAAATTGGTTTGTTCCTGCACATGGCGCAGCAGCGATGTATCACGCGAGACAATGGCGGCACCTTCACCCGCGCCCAGCACTTTGGTGGCATGCAAGCTAAACACCACCGTGGTTTTGCCAAAGCTGCTGTTACGGAAGCTATCAAAGCCCGACGCGGCATCCACCACCACGGGAATGGATGTTTCGGCGGTAAATCTATCCCACGCCGCCACATCAACCGGTTTGCCGAAGGGCGCCACCACAAGCACGGCACCAATGACCCCGTTCACCTCGGTAATGCGTTTTTTCACCTCGTCCGGCGAAAGCATCCATGTGTCTTCATTCACATCGATGAAATAGGGCGTCATTTCTGCGGCAATGGCAGAAGCGGGGGATGCGACAAATGTCCATGAAGGCACCAGACAAAAACTATCTTTCGGCAGATTGAGCGCACGCAACACGCTGGTGAGGCCAGCCGTGGCGCTTGATGCGGTGACCACATGTTCTGCCGTGAGGCCAAAATGAGCGCCCAGGCGCTTGCGCAATTCTTGTTCCAGCGGACCAAAATTGCTGTACCAGCGCGCCGCGTCGATGCGTTTCAAATAGGGCATAATGTCGGCCGCACTTGGCAGCAGCGGCCGCATTAAATCGACCGTTTCAAAAACCTGCTCTTGGGGCTGCGCCATCGCCTGTGCTCGCATGTTGTTCTTCCTTACTTAAAGCCACTCGCGGCTATTAAGCAAGCCTTGTGCCGACCCGCACAACCTACTGAAGAAATTGATTTTTCTATTTCCAATAATCCACAAATGCTTCGGCAAAAATATACTGGAACATGGGGTCGCGGTTTTTGGCATTGGCCGCATCGATGATGGGTTTGATAACCGATGCGGGCTGCTTAAACCAAATCCACAAGCGCGACGCCACGTTATAGATGGCGCACTGATACCCATGACGTTCAAACAGAATTTGCATGGATTTGTTGGTGTAGAATGAGCAATGCACCGACAGCAAATAAAACCAATCGGGGTTTTGCGGCACATGTTCCGCCACCAGCGTGTGCAGCACCATCACGCCATCATCGCTGACGAGATGAAAAATATCATCAAGCTGCGATGAAAAGCGCAAATGCTCAAGCACTGCCGTGTGAATCACCGTGCTGAAGGCTTTGGGCTTCAGGTCTTCGGCGCGCAAGTAACCTTGCGCGGGGTTGCTGCTATGTTCGTATTTCTCAACCGCCATGCCATGGTCTTTTTCCAAAGCGGCGACTAATTTTCCATCACCCGCGCCATAATCCAACCAGCGGCCGTTGGGCAAAAGCCCGTGCGCCGCCACATCGCCCAAAATGGCTGATTGTGCTTCAAAACGCTCGAGCCAGCGCGGGTCTTCCGGGTTTACATCGGTGCCCTGATAGAGCGATACCCATTGATTGTTCAGCTTTTCCCACTGCTCGTTGGTCATTTCATAATGGGTGCGCGAAAAAACAAAACCGCATTGCGTACATTGATCATAGTCAATGTCACCGAGTGCAAATTGTTCAAAATGCTTACGCATAAAAGGCGCCGATGCGCCACCGCAGACGATACATGGAATTGACAAGAGAGGCTCCATTTTCTAGTGTTCCAAACGATGCGACGCTAACATGGCTTCCACAGAAAGGCTAGCGCTTCAATGCAGTTCACCCAGCTCGATAAAATGGAAACCGTTGTGGTTGAAACACAACGCAATACGTTGCTGCTTGCTGATTACGCGCCCGGCGTTCACTGCACGCCACAAGCATTTTTTAAAAAAGAAGCCGACGGTTCGGTACCGTGGGTGGTAACCCGCGTGTGCGACCATGCCGGTGGGGTGCTGCAACCCTCGCAGCATGATGCGACAAAAGCCTATTGCCCGCTGCATAATTGGGAATTTGATTTTGATAGTTTGAGTTATTCCAAAATTCCCAATCAGCCATTCGAACATCTGGTGAAAAAACCGCTGCCATTTTCGGTGGAAAATGGCGTGTTGAGTTATGAAACTGATCGCTGCATTTTGCGGGTGCCCGCATCGCTCGCGCCTGACACTTCCAAACGCACCTATGCCACGTTGCGCCACCTTACCCATGCGTCGGTGATGCTGGAGGTGGATGGCATTAAAATGCTGACTGACCCATGGTTCGTGGGCGAATGTTTGGCTGGTGGCTGGTGGTTGAAACACCCACCCAAAGCCGATGTGTGGAAACTGCTGGATGAAGTGGATTTTCTCTATATTTCGCACAACCACCCCGACCATTTGCACCCCGAAACTTTAGCGCGTGCCCGCCGCGACATTCCCATCATTGTTCCAAAATTCCCCACCCATTCGGTGGCCACGCCCTTGCGTGCCATGGGCTTCACCAACGTGCATGAGCTAAAACTCAAACGCCTCTATCGCGTGAATGATACCGACTTGCTCATCAGCATTTTGCCCACGGGCGACCACCGCGATGATAGCGGTTTGTTTGTCACCAAAGGTGATTTCTCCACCGTGATGACCGTGGATTGCGTGGGCACCAATCAATATGTGCTGCCTGAAAATATCACCATGCTACTCACCAATTTTTCCTCCGGCGCATCGGGCTGGCCACTATGCTATGAGGTGGTGGGGTCACTGGATGATCGCGCGAAAGTCGTTACCAAAAACCGCGGCACGGCCATGGTAGAGGTCATGAAATACATCGCCGCCACCAAGCCCAAGGCCTATATGCCCTATGCTGGTTTCTTTGAGGAACTGGCCCTGCGTGATGCCGAAATTCGGCAATATAACGTGAAGAATCCGCCCAACGTTGTGGTTGATAAGGTGAGAGCAAAATACCCAGACATCGTGGCGGTTAACCCTTGCGAACATGACGTGATGACGTGGGAAAATGGGGCCATTTCCACTTCGAATGTCAATCAACCGCCGCTATTTACCTATGATGCGGCAACCATCGCTCACTATCTGTCCGCGCAGCGTGATTTGCTGAAGTATTTTGATTTAGAAAAAGTCGCGGAATATTTCAGCCAGTCTGAATTCAAAGACGTGCTGATTGTCTATCTGGTTTTAACCGATGACCATTACGAACCCCAGGGAAAAAGCCTGAGGCTGGATTTTTCAACCCAGCCCATTTCGCACACCGTGGTTGATAGTGCCGCTTTGCTCGCTGAATTCAACGAAGTTGAACATTTAGATGGCAAGCGCCATCTGCTCATCAAAGCACGCACCGATAGCCTGTGGCAAATTGTTTATTTTGGCCGCCCGCTGGAAGAGCTCACGCTGGGCTTTCAGTGCCGCATTAACCGCAAGCCCGACCAATATAACGCCAGCTTCTGGAAGCACTACACTACCTATGGCGCGCCCATGCTGCGCACCGGCGAAGATCATTTGCTGTATAAACTCATGGAAGGCGCTTAGGCACCCTATGCTTCGCCTGACAGAAATTAAACTGCCGCTTGACCATGCGCCGGAAGCGATTGCCGCCGCCGCTATTGCGCGGCTTGGCATTGCCGCGAAAGACATGGTTTCATGCACCGTGTTTCGCCGTGCGCATGATGCGCGTCGTAAGTCGGCCATCATGCTCATTTATTCGCTGGATGTGGAAGTGATGAATGAAGCGGCGGTGCTCAAGCGTTTCGCGCAGGATGTGCATGTGAAGCCCACCCCCAATATCGACTATCAATTTGTTGCGCATGCACCAGATAATCTCACCTCGCGGCCCATTATCATTGGGGCGGGGCCATGCGGTTTATTCGCCGCACTGTTGCTGGCGCAAATGGGTTTTAAACCCATCATTCTGGAGCGTGGCAAACTGGTGCGCGAACGCACGAAAGACACCTGGGGTCTGTGGCGCAAATCGGTACTGCATACCGAATCGAACGTGCAATATGGCGAAGGTGGCGCGGGTACATTTTCCGATGGAAAACTCTATAGCCAAATTAAAGACCCGCGTCATTTGGGCCGCAAAGTGCTGACCGAATTTGTGAAGGCCGAAGCGCCAGCCGAAATTCTTACCGAAGCGCACCCGCATATTGGCACGTTTCGCTTGGTAAAGGTGGTGGAAAATATGCGCGCCCGCATTGAAGCGCTTGGCGGCGAATATCGTTTTGAATCACGGGTGACCGATTTGGATATTGCAACCGACGCGCATGGCAACCGCCGCATACGCGGGGTGATGCTGGCCAGCGGCGAACATATGGCGGCCGACCATGTGGTGCTGGCCATTGGCCATAGCGCCCGCGATACGTTCGAGCTACTGGAAAAGCGCGGCGTCTATATCGAAGCCAAACCGTTTTCGCTGGGCTTTCGCATCGAACATCCGCAATCACTGATTGATGTGGCGCGGTTTGGTGCAGCAGCGGGCAACCGAATTTTAGGCGCGGCCGATTATAAGCTGGTGCACCATGCCAAAAACGGACGCGATGTGTATAGCTTCTGCATGTGCCCGGGCGGCACGGTGGTGGCGGCCGCGTCGGAAGAGGGGCGGGTGGTCACTAACGGCATGAGTCAATATTCGCGCAACGAGCGCAACGCCAATGCGGGCATTGTGGTGGGCATTACACCGGAGGCAGATTATCCCGGCGGACCGCTGGCGGGTGTGGCGTTCCAACGTCGGTGGGAATCGGCCGCGTTTATCGCCGGTGGTGGCACCTATGCCGCGCCTGCCCAACGGGTGGGTGATTTTATTGCCGGTCGCGCTTCAACCTCGCTGGGGCAGGTGGTGCCGTCCTACAAACCCGGGGTGACGCCGACGGATTTATCATCGTGCCTGCCCGATTATGCCATTACCGCTATTCGTGAAGCGCTGCCTGCGTTTGGTCGCCAAATTAAAGGCTTCGACATGGAGGATGCGGTGTTGACGGGCGTGGAAACCCGCACATCATCGCCCATTCGCATTAAACGTAACGAAAATTTGCAAAGCCTCAACACTCAGGGGTTATTTCCTGCCGGTGAGGGGGCGGGTTATGCCGGCGGCATTCTTTCAGCCGGTGTGGATGGGATTAAAATCGCCGAAGCAGTGGCGCAAAGCATGCTCGGCACGCCATAATTTTTATCTCAACGTCGCGGGTCAGGTGATTAGTCTTGCTGCCGCAAATAGTCGATCATGCCGTTGGCGGCGGCCACACCGGTGCTGAAACAGGCCTGCAGCAAATAGCCGCCCGTTGGTGCTTCCCAGTCGAGCATTTCGCCGGCCACAAAAACGCCGGGCTTTGCTTTTAGCATAAACGCATCATTTACCGCATCACGCGCAATGCCGCCCGCGGTGGAAATGGCGCGTGCCATGCCGGTCGTGCCAGTCAGTGTTAGCGGCAGGGCTTTCAGCCGATGCGCCAAATCGTCATTCACAGAAATAGTGGGGGTTGTTTCGTGCAATAACGAAATGGCCAGTGGCGAGAAATTGGCACTGCGTAAGAACGAGCTGAGCGATTTGCTGCCGCGCATGGAAAGTTTGCTGCTGAGCGCTTCAACGCTCATGGTGGGCCGCAAATCAATGGTAATGGTTGCGGTGCCCTCGCGCGCAATGGCTTCGCGGATGGATGATGAAAGCGCGTACACCGCGCCGCCTTCCATGCCCTGTTCGGTAATCATCGCCTCGCCCTGATGGGTGACGCCCTGATGGGTGATGGCCACCGGCTTTAACGGTTGCCCACGAAAACGCTCGCGGAAATAGTTCGACCAGTTGGCGGTGAAGCCACAATTGGTGGGTTGCAGCGGGGTGATGGCAACGCCTTGTTCGGCCAGTATGGGCGCCCAGCCGCCGTCTGACCCAAGGCGTGGCCACGAAGCGCCGCCAAGCGCAAGCAAGGTGGCGTTGGCTTTCACCAGTGTTTCATCGGTTGGGGTTGAAAAGCGCAGCGCCGACCCACTCCAGCCCTGCCAGGTGTGGCGCGGATGATAATGCACGCCCAGCTTCTCCAGCCGTTGCAGCCATGCGCGCAGCAGCTTCACCGCTTTCATGCTGCGAGGAAAAACGCGGCCGCTGCTGCCCACAAATGTCTCCTCACCAAGGCTTGCGCTCCACACGCATAACTGGTGCGGCGAAAAAGCGTGAATGGCCGGTGTCAGCCAAGCGGCCGCCGCGCCATAATGGGGCAAAAAATCCTCCAGCGCATCGCTATGGGTGAGGTTCAGTCCGCCACGACCAGCAATCAGCAGCTTGCGTGCCGGGCTTGGCATGCGGTCATAGACATGCACCACATAATCGTTCGTTGCCAGCACTTCGGCGGCAATAAGCGCCGCCGGGCC
Source organism: Rickettsiales bacterium (assembly GCA_947441895.1). GTDB lineage: Bacteria > Pseudomonadota > Alphaproteobacteria > Rickettsiales > UBA3002 > QFOX01. The sequence goes on from CANEUT010000002.1 coordinate 32,091, forward strand.
CGCACCAATAATAGCAATATTGCGAATGTATTTCATGCCATCTTCTTAGCGGATTCTCATGCCAAATCAATGGAACTCCAACGGTTCAAGCGTTGGTGCCTTTCATCGTCTAACCCACGATAGATCAAAAACGCCTCAGAATTTATATTTTTTCAGCAGCGCGAAATAGAGGGATGCGGGAAGCAATGACAGGAACTTCAATAATAATGAAAAGCGCTTGGGGAAATGAATTTCAAATGTTTGTGATAGCAACCCGTTCATGATGAAATCGGCGGCTGCTTCGGGTGTAATGATGCAAGGCATAGCAAAATCATTTTTCTCGGTGAGGCGCGTTTTAACAAACCCGGGATTGATGATTTGTACGGCAATATCGGTGTTGGCCAAATCAGCCTTGAGGTTTTCTGCCAGATGAATCATCGCCGCCTTGCTTGCACCATAGCCCATGGCGGAAGGTAAGCCGCGATAGCCCGCCACACTTCCCACCAGCGCAATATGCCCGCTGCCTCGGGCGATCCATGCGGGCAAGAAAGTCGATAAAACGCGCAGGGCACCACGGAAGTTTACATCCACCATGCGCTCAACTTTTGCCAGGTCGAAATGCTGGGCATCCATGGGCTCATAGGTGCCCGCATTATAAATAACCATATCCACCAAAGGCCATTGTTGGTTGATCGTGGCCCATGCAGCATTCACACTCACGTCATCCGTCACATCAAGCGGCACAACCAGATGGTTGGCGGGCGCGAGTTGGCCATACAATGATTGCAAACCGATAGCGTTACGCGCTGAAAGCACCACGTTTGCGCCTGCTTTGGAAAGCGCCAACGCGAGCGCTGCACCAATCCCCTCGCTGGCACCAATCAGCCAGACATGTTTGCCAGAAAGACTCATAATTTATGGAAACTAATGACAAGTTCACCAACCGTTAAGCCAAACTTACGCATTTTAGTGCGGTTGATGAGTGTTTTATCATCCAGCAAATACATCCAGTCATCCATCGATAAGGTAATGGTGTCGCCGCTGGCGCGTTTGGCGTTGAGCGTGTATTTCATATTCACCGTATTGCCCTTCTGGCTGCCTTGCGCCTCACCAATCACATCCCCGGCCGTGGCGGTAAAGTTGTGATCGTCGGTGAATTGAATGTTCCAGACGCGGTCTTCTTTACGGCCATCGCTGTAGTTAAAATGTTCTGTCAATGTGCCGCTATTGCCCTTCCACTTCCCCACCATGGTGACATGAAATTGTAAATCGGCCTTGCCATGCATGTCGTAAAGAATGCCCTTCGCCTCAAGCGGCCCATTTAAATACTGGCGAATATCGAGCTTGGGAGTATTGGCGGCGTAATCATCGGTGGTAATGCTGCTGCATCCCGATAGCATTAAAGCAACGGTGCTTAATGCGGTGCATAGTCTTTTCATAAGGCTCTCCTTGGGTTATCGATGGGGCTGACGACCAGTAAGATAAGTGCGGCACATTTAAAAACACAGGGCAATAATGCATATCCTAAAGACAGTGCGTGCAGGCCCTGTGAACTTGCGACGTTTGGCGAGTAACCGAGATAGTAAAGCGCTGGCAATGCAATACCTGCCGCGAGCGCTAAAGTAAACTTGCTAATAAAATTCCAAATACCAAATTCCAGACCACCACTGCGCTCGCGCTTGCGAATGACGTCAGCCAGAATCGATGGCAGCAGCGTTGCATCACCGCCCAGGGAAAGGCCTGAAAGGAGACAAATGACAGCGAAAGGAATACTATCGCCCGCGCCGAGGCCATAGGCCCAGACGAACGACATGATGGCCACGGCCATGGA
>CANEUT010000003.1 GCA_947441895.1 Rickettsiales bacterium
GCGGTTGACTTGGCTGCAGGAGCAGCTTTCGTTGGCGCAGCTTTTTTCTCAGCAGCGGCCTTTGGCGCAGCTGCTTTTTTATCCGCTTTTGGCGCAGCCGTTTTTGCGGACTTTGCAGCGGGTTTCTTTTCGGTTGCCATGACTTTAAATCCTTGAGTGTTGTTAATTATGCGCTGAGCGTTTCGCCAGAGCGTTTTGCTACGCGCATTTTCTTGCCGTCTTTACTTACTTTAAAACCAACGCGGGTGGCTTTGCCGTCCTTCGGGTCGGCCAGCGCAACATTGCTGATATGAATCGGGGCGTCAGCCACCACAATGCCACCATTGCCAGCGGCCGATGGTTTGGTGTGGCGCTTGATTTGGTTGACGCCACCCACGATCACGCGGTTCGCATCGACCAGCACTTGCTGCACTTCGCCGGTTTTGCCTTTATCGCGACCGGTGAGAATCACCACCTTGTCGCCTTTTTTAATTTTCGCTGCCATAACTTCCTCTGTCCTACAATACTTCTGGTGCCAGGCTGACGATCTTCATGAACTTCTTTGCACGCAATTCGCGGGCAACGGGTCCGAAGATACGGGTGCCGATGGGCTCACCTTGTTTACTAATCAACACCGCGGCGTTGCGATCGAAACGGATCGCCGAACCATCCTGGCGCTTGGTAACGAAACGCGTGCGAACAATCACGGCACGGTGCACATCACCTTTTTTCACTTTGCCGCGGGGAATCGCATCTTTTACCGACACCACGACGATATCGCCGATGGCTGCGGTTTTGCGGTGCGAACCACCGAGAACCTTAATACACATCACTTCACGTGCACCGGAATTGTCGGCCACATCCATGCGGGTTTGCATCTGAATCATATCGTGCTCCTAATTCCCGCGGTTACGCTGCTGGTGCATCGGCGATTTTCTCGACGACGGCCCAGCGCTTGGTTTTGCTCATTGGCTTGCTTTCAATGATGCGAACAACATCACCAATTTTGCAGCCTTGCTCATCATGTGCCGCGTATTTCTTCGAACGGCGCAGAATTTTGTTATAAAGTGGGTGCTTAATTTTGCGCTCGACCTTCACGGTCACGGTTTTGGCGCATTTATCGCTGACCACAGTCCCTTGTAGAATACGTTTTGGCATGTCTCTTCCTATCCCTTAAGCGGCTTTTTTAACATTGCGCAGTTGCGTCAGCAGGCGTGCAATCTCACGCTTGGCGGCGCGGAAACGCGACGTGTTGCTCAGTTCGCCAGCGGCTTTTTGGAAGCGCAGGTTGAACAGTTCTTTTTTCAGATCAGCGACCATGCCTTGCAGCTCTTCCGCCGATTTACCTTTATATGTCTCAGTCTTGCTCATAGCTTCCTCTTACGCTTCTACGCGACGGATGAATTTGGTTTTTACCGGCAGTTTGGCGGAAGCGCGGTCAAACGCTTCACGCGCGACTTGCTCTGGCACACCATCGATTTCGAACATGATGCGGCCAGCTTCCACGCGTGCCACCCAATACTCCACGCTCCCTTTACCGGAACCCATCCGTACTTCAGCGGGCTTGCGGGTTACTGGAACATCTGGGAAAATGCGGATCCACATGCGGCCCACGCGCTTAACATGGCGCGAAATAGCACGACGTGCGGCCTCAATTTGGCGCGCGGTGATACGCTCAGGGGTTACTGCCTTCAGGCCGAACTGGCCGAAGCTGAGGCTATAACCACCTTTTGCTGCACCGGAAACCCGACCTTTATGGGCCTTACGGTACTTGGTCTTTTTAGGCTGCATCATAACATTTACTCTTTTTCTAACTTAACTCTTTAACCAGTCGAATTTTGGACGATTACGACGCTTGCGCGAAGTTGGTCGTATTGGTCGGCATCCGTTGTAATTCCTGATCTTTTAGGATTTCGCCCTTGAAGACCCAGACCTTCACACCGATGATCCCATAGGTTGTGAGGGCGGTCGCTATACCATAGTCCACATCGGCACGCAAGGTGTGAAGTGGCACGCGGCCTTCACGGTACCATTCCATACGCGCAATCTCAGCGCCACCAAGGCGGCCCGACACGTTGATACGGATGCCTTCGGCACCCATACGAAGGGCACTTTGAACGGCACGCTTCATGGCGCGACGGAAGGCTACACGGCGCTCCAGCTGCTGGGCAACGCCCTCAGCGATCAGCACCGAATCCAGCTCCGGCTTACGCACTTCGATGATGTTCAGGTGAACTTCATCTTTCGTGAATTTTTGTACGGCTTTTTTTACGTTATCGATATCGGCGCCTTTTTTACCAATCACAATGCCCGGACGAGCCGTGTGAATGGAAACGTGGCACTTCTTACCGGTACGCTCGATGATGACCTTGCTCACGCCAGCAGCGTGTAGGGCTTTTTTCACATGCTTACGGATTTTGATATCCTCATGCAGTTTCGTGGCGTAGTCGTCGCCCGAGAACCAGCGCGAATCCCAGGTTTTGTTGATACCGAGGCGCAGACCAATTGGATTAATCTTCTGACCCATATTACGCTCCCTTTGCTTCGCGCACGACGATTGTCAGGTGCGAGAACGGTTTCAAAATTTGTGCGCCACGGCCACGTGCACGGGCGTGGAAACGCTTCAGAACCATCGATTTACCAACCCATGCTTCTTTCACAACCAACGCATCCACGTTGAGGTTGTGGTTGTTTTCAGCGTTGGCAATGGCCGATTGCAGCACTTTGCGAACATCGTTAGCAATGCGCTTGTTGCTGAAGGCCAGCTGTGTCAGCGCTTCCGATGCTTTCATGCCGCGGATCATTTCCGCGACAAGGTTCAGCTTAATGGGGCTGGTGCGCAGGTTACGCAATACAGCGCGCGCCTCATTGGCCTCCAAGCTACGTGGTGTTTTTGGTTTGCTCATAACGTCCTCTATTTCTTCTCAGCGGTTTTCTTTTCGTTACCACCGTGCGCCAAGAAGGTGCGGGTAGGAGCGAATTCGCCGAACTTGTGGCCGATCATTTCCTCGGTGACGATCACCGGGATATGTTTCTTGCCATTGTATACGCCGAACGTCAGTCCAACGAATTGTGGCAGTATGGTCGAACGGCGCGACCAAATTTGAATCACCGTGTTACGGCTCGATTTATGCGCGTTCTCTGCCTTCTTGAGCAGATAACCATCGATAAACGGGCCTTTCCAAACAGAACGTGACATACCATATCTCCTTATTTACCGCGGCCCTTCGCCTGATGGCGAGTGCGGATGATGAGTTTGTTTTTCTTCTTCGGATTACGGGTTTTGAAGCCTTTCGTAGGTTGGCCCCATGGCGTCACTGGGTGACGACCGCCCGATGTCTTACCTTCACCACCACCATGTGGGTGATCCACTGGGTTCATGGCAACACCACGAACATGCGGACGCTTGCCCTTCCAGCGGTTACGACCGGCTTTACCGATCACTTCGTTCTGGTGGTCAGGGTTCGAAACAGCACCGATGGTGGCCATGCAATCAGCAGGCACCATGCGCAGCTCACCCGAGCGCAGTTTAATTTGGGCGTAACCCGAATCTTTACCCACCAGCTGAACATAAGCACCAGCCGAACGACCAATCTGGCCGCCTTTACCTGGCTTCATTTCAACGTTGTGGACGATGGTACCGATTGGAATACTGCTCAGTGGCATGGCATTGCCAGGCTTAATGTCGGCACGTGCGCCCGACACCACCACATCACCTTTTGCAAGGCGTTGAGGCGCCAGAATGTAGGCTTGCTCACCATCCGTGTATTGGATGAGGGCAATGAACGCCGAACGGTTCGGATCGTATTCCAGGCGCTCAACGGTCGCCGGAACGTCGAACTTACGACGTTTGAAATCGATCACGCGGTACGCGCGCTTGTGTCCGCCGCCCTTTTGGAACGAGGTCACGCGACCGGCGTTGTTACGGCCACCCGAGCTGTTGGTTGCTTCCACCAGCTTCTTAACCGGCTTACCCTTATACAGGTCGGCGCGGTCGATCAGCACCAGCTGACGCTGGCCCGGGGTCGTTGGTTTGAAATGTTTTAGTGCCATTGGGTTTCTCCCCTTTTTCCTTTACCGCGCACCCGCGGCGAAATCGATGCTTTGACCAGCAGCCAGCGTCACAATCGCTTTACGCAGATCGCTACGTTGACCATCACGGCCACGGAATTTCTTCATTTTGCCTTCGACATTGATCGTATTGACCTTGGTCACCGTGACTTTGAAAATGGCTTCCACTGCCTTTTTCACGTCTACCTTGGTCGCCGTTGGCGAAATTTTGAACGTGACTTTGTTTTGCTCCGTCGCGCGGGTCGATTTCTCGGTCACCACGGGGCTAACAATCACATCGTAAAGACGCGCATCATCAAGAGCGCCACCCTTTACGGTTTTCTTGGCAACGGCTTTCTTAGCCGGAGCTGCTTTCTTTGCTACCGCGTTCATGCGAGCCTCTCTTGCAGTGCTGCCACTGCTTCTGTGGTGAGCACCAATTCTTTATGGCGCAGGATATCGTAAACATTCGCACCCTGAGTTGGCAGCACATCGTGGCCAATCAGGTTGCTAATGGCGTTAGCAAAACCAGCATCCACAACAGCGCCCGTAATGAACAGGGGCTTGGTGAGGCCGAGCTTTTTGAAGTTTGCCGCAACGGTTTTGGTCTTGGCATCTTTCAATGCAATACCATCCACCACAATCAGCTTACCTTCGGCTTGTTTCGCCGACAGGGCGCTTTTCAGGCCCAGAGCGCGAACTTTTTTGGTGAGACCGTAAGCATGCGAGCGAACCACCGGACCATGTGCACGTCCACCGCCTTCTTGGTGCGGCCCACGGGTCGTACCTTGACGAGCACCACCGGTGCCCTTTTGCTTGAACGGCTTCTTACCGGTACCCGAAACTTCGGCGCGGGTTTTGGTTTTGTGCGTGCCGGCGCGGGCTTTCGCACGCTGCCATTCAACTACGCGGTGAAGAATATCCTTACGGACTTCAACAGCGAACAATGCATCTGGCAGATCAATCTCGCCAGCGGCTTTATTCTCAAGGGTGACAACATTCATTTTCATGACCAATTACTCCGCAGTTGCTTCGGCGGCAGGAGCATCGGGCGCTACTGCTGCTTCGGTTTTAGTTTTTGGTGCCACTGCCGGATATGGGGCTTCGGCTGGACGCGCACGTTTGTGAGCATCGAGCACTTGCACCAGCGCCTTATCAACGCCCGGGACTGCACCTTTAATGAGAAGCAGGTTACGTGCTTCATCCACTTGCACGATTTGCAAATTCTCAACGGTAACGCGGTCCACCCCAAGGTGACCCGCCATTTTCTTGTTCTTGAACACGCGACCTGGATCTTGGCGCTGACCGGTCGAACCGTGCGAACGGTGCGAAACCGAAACGCCGTGCGATGCTTCCAGACCAGCGAAGTTCCAGCGTTTCATCACACCGGCAAAACCCTTACCTTTGCTGGTGGCGATCACGTCAACAAATTGACCCGCCACAAAGTGGTCAGCACGAATTTCTTGACCAACCGGCAGCAACGCATCTTCCGCCACGCGGAACTCGATGAGCTTTTTCTTCGCTTCAACATTTGCTTTGGCGAATTGAGCCAGCTGCGCTTTGTTGGTGCGGTGTTTCTTTGCTTTGCCGCAACCAAGTTGAACAGCGGTGTAGCCGTCTTTATCTTTGGTGCGTTGTGCAACCACTTGCAAATTATCGATACGCAAAACGGTCACCGGCAGGCTTTGACCGAATTCGTCAAAAATGCGGGTCATCCCAATTTTTTCTGCAATAACTCCAGTACGCGATGTCATGACTAACTCTCCTTACGCCGCGCTGAGCACGGTGATTTCAACTTCCACGCCACTGGCCAAATCAAGCTTGCCAAGCGCATCCACGGTTTGCGGGGTTGGCTCGACAATATCAATCAGACGCTTGTGCGTGCGGATTTCGAACTGCTCACGCGACTTCTTATCGATGTGCGGCGAACGGTTCACCGTAAAACGTTCAATGTGACGCGGCAGCGGCACTGGACCCGACACTTGCGCACCGGTACGTTTCGCCGTGTTGACAATTTCCTTCGCGGAATGGTCAAGCACCGCGTGATCGTACGCTTGCAAGCGTATGCGGATTTTTTGATTTTGCATCGTGGCCATAGTGCCCTCTAACTTTCGTTACTTCGTTTGTTTCTAATTAAGCAATGACCTTCGCAACGACGCCAGCACCCACGGTGCGGCCGCCTTCACGAATGGCAAAGCGCAGACCTTGGTCCATCGCAATCGGCGCAATCAGCTCAACTTCCATTTTCACGTTGTCGCCAGGCATCACCATCTCAACGCCAGCGGGCAGCGTCACCACACCCGTCACGTCGGTCGTGCGGAAGTAGAACTGCGGACGGTAGCTGGTGAAGAACGGCGTGTGACGGCCACCTTCGTCTTTCGTCAGAATGTAGGCCTCCGCTTCGAACTTCGTGTGCGGCGTAATGGTGCCGGGCTTTGCCAATACTTGGCCACGCTCAACATCTTCACGCTTCGTACCACGCAGCAGCACACCGGCGTTATCGCCAGCCACTGCTTCGTCCAGAAGCTTACGGAACATTTCAATGCCGGTGCAGGTGGTTTTTTGCGTGTCTTTCAGACCAACAATCTCCAGTTCCTCACCCACTTTCACAATGCCACGCTCCACGCGGCCAGTTACTACCGTACCACGACCCGAGATCGAGAATACGTCTTCTACTGGCATCAGGAATGGCTTGTCGGTTACGCGGGCTGGCTGCGGAATGTAGGTGTCCACCGCTTCCATCAGCTTCAGAATCGCTTCTTCGCCAAAACCATCGGCTTTGCCTTCCAGCGCGCTCAGTGCCGAACCGTGGATGATCGGAATATCATCGCCGGGGAAATCATATTTGCTGAGCAGTTCGCGAACTTCCATCTCAACCAGTTCCAGCAGTTCTTTATCATCCACCATGTCGCACTTGTTCAGGAACACAACGATCGATGGAACGCCAACCTGACGGGCCAGCAGAATGTGCTCGCGGGTTTGTGGCATGGGGCCATCCGCAGCCGACACAACCAGAATCGCGCCATCCATCTGCGCAGCACCGGTGATCATGTTCTTTACATAATCGGCGTGGCCGGGGCAATCAACGTGGGCGTAGTGACGGTTCGCGGTTTCATATTCCACGTGCGCCGTGGCAATGGTAATACCACGGGCTTTTTCTTCCGGTGCCGCATCAATGCTGCCATAGTCGCGGAACGTTGCGCCGCCAGTTTTTGCCAGAACCTTGGTGATCGCTGCCGTCAGCGACGTCTTACCATGATCCACGTGACCGATCGTGCCGATGTTACAATGCGGTTTCGAACGGTTGAATTTTTCCTTTGCCATGATGTATTCACTCCTAATGTATCAATAATTTCTCGCGCGCGCGTCATGCGCTCCAGCGCGAAGATGGGCGCTATTTAACGGACTTAAATGCTGGCTGCAATGGAAAAATGCGGATGATGCGCAGCGCCATCGTATTAGATATACGGGGCGTAAGCCACCCGAAGCTCGAAGGGCGAAGGGCGGAGCGGGTGCATGGGAATTATCTCGGCTACGCCTCGTGTCATTTCCTAAACTCGCTTCGCTCATTAAGCAAATGATGAACCCTCTGGTCGGGTTCGATGCTCCACTCATTCCATCCCCCAAGCGCTTATAGGCGCTTGGGGGATGGAGCGGGTGAAGGGATGATGCCCCATTTTTGCAATATATTGATAAGTCTAGCCAATCTATGCTACACTTCACCTACCCATACTACCCATCCGTACTACCTTGCAAGCATTATTGACAAAAAATCGGTAATTGCACTGCAAGTATTTGCATGAGCGACGAGCGGGCTTGAAGGCTTGTAGCCACTACCATAGCCAGAACGTCTAATGCAGATGCGTAGCGAGAATTTACAGGGCAATCAGGCGCATTACTCGCGCCCCATTATCCGAGGGCATTATGCCACAATACCACAACTGGTTTCAGCCAACCACTATCGGCAACGCTGCACGGCGCGAACGTGACCGCCAGCGCAAAAACAATTCGTGGGGCTTGAGGAGTGAGCATATCCCTAGCCTCGCAGACTACCTAACCATTGATAGGTGCATCTACCAACGCCGCAACATTGGCGGGCATCTGATTGCCTACTACCGTCTGTGCGATATAGCCCGCATTTTTAACGTAACCCCTGTAACAGTGCAACGTTGGTTTGATTTGGATATGCTGCCAACACCTGCACAATGGGAGATACTCGGATGCGCGGGCGAAACAATCTATGCCTATGCAGATGATACCCGCCAGCGTCCACTATACAGCAAGCAACAGGTTTTGGTTATCTGCAACGTGCTAAATGACTTGTTCGCGCAAGGCTACCGCCAATTCAGGCAAAGCCACACCCACCATATACAGATGATGCAAACGGGTTGTGATATTGCCATGCATCGCCTGAGCATAAAGCTATCGAAACCACCTAAGCAACCGTTGCCCATACTACCGTCACCAAAGCAACGCATGAAATCGCGGGGCGGAATATCTCAACCACTATCCTATCCCGCATATAGGCCAACGGATTATAAGGAATGGCTGTTGAGCCTGTGAGGATACAGATACAGCCAATAATCACCCCAGAAAATATGAATCCCTGTTTATCAGCATATCCGCTACGTTGCAGCGGTGCGACCCTTGGAAAGTTTAATATCGGGCAGGTATTGCTATGGGATACAATGCGAATGATGCACCGTTCGTAAAACTTCCCAAAACGGAGAAGTAGAACAGAACCCCCACCCACTCGTCGTGTTCCGTTATAGCGGAGAAAATTTTCTAAATAGATGATTGCACATTTTTCGTATGCAAAAACAAAACCCTGCTAAAGTAGCCGCTTTCTACTAGTTATATACATACATAGTAAAATCATGGCTATACGACCACACTCTACATCTGAAACCAGCGGATTGCCTATATTTAATCCCAAACGACCTTTTGCAAACGTTTGCAAAGATGATGCCCGTATTGACCATTTCGAGATAAATTATTACGCGCATCGGGTGCAATATGAATCAATCCCACATTTCGAGCGGTGGCGTGACGAAGTTACAGCGGGCAGTATATTTAAGCCCGTATTCAAGCGCGGGGCTGTAGGTTCTGCTCGTATTCAGAATGCTATGGATTTCCCTAAAGATGGTTTGCTGACTGGTAACAGGATTTTCTTTCGTGAATCCGAAGATTGCCCGCGTGGTATCAAGTTGCGGGATGCAGCTATGCGGTTAAATCTGAATTTTACCCGCTTCTACCAAAGCAACCTGCTTACTGTAGAGGATGTGCCTGACTATGAAACCTATCATCAAGCCCGCCCTCGTGTACCCATCATGGGCAATGATTTCTTCATACTGAATGAGGACAGGTTGGAGTCTGCTAGACAAGCTGTCTTACAGCCGAATCAGGATAACATATTCGTATCACAGCGGTGGGCTGGAATAACCGATATTCCCGCTATGTTAGTCTTACAGGTAATGATGTGCCAAGATAAGTTAGAGAGGCAGTTCGTCTCTGATTTACATCGGTTAGACGCAATAGATGCAGAGATGGAGCAATCTAACCGTAGCTATCTTTCTTCCGCTTCCATTCGCCGTTTCCATGTCGCCCCTTTATTTGATTGGAGCGTCTTTTCTATTCCCCGTCTTGAAGTTTATTGGGATATGCACTGTGATGATGCAGAGCGAATGATTGAGAGGCTTAAGCCCGCCATCACTCGCTTAACCCCTACGGGTGGAGAGCGTAATTATCCATCGGATAACAATAAAGACGGTAATGCAGCTATTCTCCGCTTACACAGGTCTAAATCAGTTTATTTCAGTATCTATGCCAAAACAAAAAAGCGTATCCGCTTTGAAGTGGTTTATCACCGCAATCTAAATAGTATATTCCAGCGGCAACGTACTGCGGATACAACATTGTACCAGTTGATTGATATGGCACTGGATGACGCTAAGGCCAAGCTAACAGATTTTGTCAACGACCTGCGCGTTGATGATGTAACGCCCGCATCACAAAATAAAGCCGTCTCCTTAGCCGTGTTTATGGAAAAGCTACAGGATGTCTTTGCAGGGAACTATGCGGGCATTCGCCACTTTCTTACCACCATATCACGTTTCGGCAGCATTACCGCCCCCGCCCGCGAAAGTCAGCTATATGAGCGACTAGCTGATCAAGGCATACTACACCTAATACATCGCCGCAAAGGGTCTGCAAAACGGATTTATACTTTTACCGACCAGTACCAATGGGTACTACAAGCAATGATGCTTACTACCACGCCCCCCGTTAATAGGTGAGTGCTGGCTACCGTATCACCAGCCGCTATGCGGGCGTGCTGGAGGGATTGAGAAGCACCGCAGAATAGAGCCGTCTACTTCTCGACCTTCTTTAATATCTCCCACAGCTTCAAATCTAGTGCCGTGGCTATCCGTAGGCACACCAATAGCGAAGGCTTGCGCTTCCCGCCCTCGATATGACTGACGGCAGGGCGCGTGATGCCCGCCATTTGTGCTACTGCCTCATGCGACAAGCCTTGCGCTTTACGTGCATCCGCCAAAGCCTTCACAACCAACTTTAATGTTGTATCCGCATGATCATTTTTCATGCGCGTAACGTACAGGTAACTATTGTAGCAAAAAACGTTACAATAGTTACCTTTAGAATTGCTCGAAGCGCGAAGCGTAACTATTGTTACTTAATGCGGGCAATAAAAACACTGTTATCATTTTTAGGGTACTGGTTGGCAGCAACAATGGCACTACACGGCGGTATGCTATGGGTATTGGAGTCACTCTTCCCAGAACGCTGGTACGCTCTTGCCCTCAGCGCGGGCTTGGCATTTGTCGGGGTTATTTGGGTGGCGTATGAGGAACATATCAAATAACATGTTGGTTGATTTTATTTGGTTTAACAATGCCGTGGATTTTGTTAGGGTCATTACATGAGAAAAAACAAACCATACTCTGCCATATCATTATTCAGCGGTATAGGTGGCCTAGATGTAGGTCTGCATAAGCTGGGATTTAATCCGCTGATGTGCTGTGAGCTTGACCCTAACGCATCAAAAACCCTTTCAGCGTTTATGGATCAAAAAGGGATTAGCCCAAAGATTTACTCAGATATAAACGAAATTGATTTGCACGAGCTAAAGAAGAGTCTCGGCGTTAAAACGGGCGAAGTGGACTTGTTGTATGGAGGACCACCTTGCCAAGCATTCTCGCTTATTGGCAAGCGGCAATCCCTCGATGATGCGCGTGGCGTTCTATTATTCAAAATGGCGGAGTTCGCAGAAGCGTTCGAGCCAAAGACTATTTTGATTGAGCAGGTAAAGGGATTGTTAAGTGCTTCGTGCGGTGATGATATTAAGGGCGGGGTATTGTCTAACCTTATCGCAAGGCTTGAGGCACTAGGGTACATGGTCAACTACAAGGTGATGCTTGCGGCGGATTACGGTGTGCCACAGCTTAGAGAGCGTCTTTTTGTCGTCGCATCAAAAACCAAGCGTTTCGTTTTTCCTAACCCGACTCACTACTCTAAGAAAAACGATAATCTTTTTGCCTTTGGCAAACCATATCGCACCATCAAAGATGCTATTGGTGACTTGCCACGGGCAACCAGCCCAGATGAACCCGCGAACTTTCCCAACCACATTGATATTACACCAAGCAGGGATAGGGAACGCATAAACGGAGTGCCAGAGGGCGAATGCCTTGCGAAGCAGCTTCATTTGCCAAAAACACAGCGAATGAATCTTACTGAGAAAGATACCACAAAGTTTCGACGCATTGCATGGGATTTACCATCCCTAACGTTGCGAGGCGGGGAAGCGTTTTATCACCCATCGGAGAACAGGTATTTAACACCACGCGAATATCTACGCATCCACGGCTTTGATGATGACTTTATCCTGTATGGGCCAATAAAGGGTAGAAGCGGCACATTTAAGAGCCTAGACCAGCACCGCCTTGTTGCTAACGCCGTTCCCCCTAAACTTGCCGAGGTGATTGGTAAAGAAATCATAGCTCAGTTCTTTAGCGTCCCTAAAGAGCGAAAAGAGGTTAGAGCTTTACCACCCCTGCAACATTACGCCTAAGCATTGATTTTAGAAGCGACAACTTTGGCGGAAACACTTTGGGCAGCAATATATCCGAACATGTTTCATTACCGTTAAACGAAATGCCTGCCTTTATTCTGGCTATCGTATCGAGCGCAATATCGGGTTTCCCATTCACTGTTTTGCCAGAGTATTTCATGGATATGAAGTTGATGGTCTCTTTGGCTGTGCTTGGCTCATTCGCCAGCTTTAGCTTGGTTGTGAGTTCAATGTTTTTGAGTAGCTGATCTTGAACCAGCCAATAGGTTTTTCCACCCCAAAACTCAGCCAGCGCAGATTTTGCAAAGAGTTGGGTGGCCATGCGTCCCCATACCTGACGTTTGTTAATGCCAGGGCCTTGGTAGTCCTGCCCTAAAATCAATTTCTTAAACGCAGCAGCGATATTTGTGCCAGCCGCAGTATTTGAACCGCTTGTGCTTGCGGTCATCACCTCAATAATCAGCGGGCTGGATAAATCAGGGAATGCGGATAGTTTCGTGTCCGCGCTCAAGCGTCCGCCGATATAGCCGCCCTGCTTGGCACACTTGGCCAACTCCTGCTTTTCTGCATCGGAAAGATTGTAGCTTTCGATTACATCAGCAAAAGCAACATCTCTTTGCAATGGCGCAACAATGAAATCAAAGTGGTAGTCGATTTCTACATCCGCGATGGCGTATTGCACATAAATCTCTGACCACACCCCATATTCTACACCAGCCACTAGCCCCGCACCCAGTAACGCTTCTCTCTCATGTTTTTGCAGAGCGAGATTCACGGGCGGGATAGTGTTCTGTTCGTTTTTGAACCCCATGAGGCGGCGTGGACAAACTACCCACTGGTCATCACCATAATCAACCGAGCAAACCGCAGGTACAACATGGGTGAGAGTTTCATCGAAAGCGTGTCTAAGGTCATGCTCAGGCGTGAAGGTGATTTTTGTTTGGTGACGATTGCCGCCGCCATCACACACATTCTCAGTGAATGGACAAACGGCACTCTTAACCGCCGACACACCAATGCCAGACAATTCAGATGCCTTTATCCCAAAAACCTCAAAAAACTTTGGCATATCCTTGCTTTCTTATGTGCGCTTTGTCGAAGCATAGCATTATTCCAAATAACCACAATCTGTTATGAGCTTAATCCTCTGCCATAAACTTGAACTCTATGGAGTATTTCATAAGCGTAAGCGTTGGCACAACGCGGGCAGCGGCTTTTGCTCTACGGTCAAAATCATGCGCTACTAAGATGCCCCGTACAGGCTTGCCGCTTTCTTCTTCTTGCAAGTCGCCCATATACCCTAATATCTGGCCGATAGCGCGGCTATCCGCTTTGCCCGCCTTTAACTCAATAACAACGATTCCGCTACCATCCTCGCAGGTGATGTCAATGAAGCCAGAATCTACTGCGCGTTCCGCGCCATCATCAATAATTTTTAGCGAGGCATCAAGGCTGGTGATGTTACGCCGCAACGCGGCTTGCATATCCCGTTCAAGCGAGAACCGCTGTTGGTTATCCTCGCTCACGGTTAGCGCGTCATCATTCTTTGCGGATTCTGGCAATGCCGATGTGCCGCCTTCAAATCCTGAGTCATTTAAGAATTTACGATAGCGCACCACTGCATTTTTGTACGATTGCAGGTTATTGCGGATATTCCCGTCAAACTTGATCTTGGAGGGGTTGGGCTTATTCGCCCGTTCGTCACCTGTGGAGTATTGCAGCGAGTCGATTATCTCCTGAAACGTACCGTTTGTATAATGGTCATCAAGGTTGCCGTAGCTTTCCTCAACCTTCTTTACGCGGTGAATCTGCGCGGTTTGGGTATTGTCTGCGTATTTTTGCTCAGTAAGCCATAGGTGATAGTCGGGGCGCATACGATTCTCATAAACATGAATAGTAAAAGTAAAAACCACCATAGTTGCATTTATGGGGTTGGTAAATCAAATCCTGCCAAAGCAATGGCTTGTTGTAACCCTGTAACAACGTGCAGCTATGTGCAGTGCCAGTACGATTAGGATTGCACCAGCAGAATCATGGATGGCAGGTTTTATGGACTAATCGAACGATTATTAGATTAAAGGAGAATGCCCTATGACACAATTCGTAAGCTATATCCGCGTGAGTGACGTGAAGCAGGAGAAATCTGGCCTCGGCCTCGCTGCACAACGCAAAGCAACCCATGACTATATTGCCGCGCATGGTGGTGAGTTGATCGAGGAGGTAGTGGAAGTCGCCAGCGGCAAGCGCGACAATCGGGTGCAGCTAAAGCGGGCATTAGAACTATGCCGCAAGCATCAAGCGGTGCTGCTACTCCCTAAGCTGGACAGACTGAGCCGCCGCGTGGCGTTTATAAGCAACCTGATGGATTCTAAAATCCAGCTAAAAATTGTAGACATGCCTGAGGCAAGCAACTTCATGTTGCATGTTTATGCCGCCGTTGCTGAGGAGGAAAGGCGCATGATTGCAGAGCGCACCAAGCGGGCTTTGGCGGTGGCGCGGGCTAATGGCACTATACTTGGTAGCAACGGTAAAGCACTTGCCCGCCAGAATCAGGACGCGGCGGCGGCATACGCCGAGAAAATGCGCTCACAAATAACCGCGTTACGAGCCGAAGGCTACCACACCTGCCAAAAGCTGACGGATGCGCTTAACGAGCGAAAAATACCCACCTACCGTGGCGGTGATACACGCTGGCACATCCCGCAAGTCCACAAGCTATTGAAACGGCTGGAAGCACAAGCGGCCTGATCGAGAAACCACACTACAGATGCACCGCATGGGATGGGTTGTAGATGTAGTTTTAGGGCATGTAGAAGTAACGGTAGATGTAGTGCCAACCCATTGTAAGAATATATTTTTCTGCAAACATCTGCAATCGGAAAATGAAGCAGTGAGAAAAATATCTGCCAACCATGCGGGCGGCTATTTCGGGCGTGGCCGTTTCAGCTTGTACACCTTATTTGCCGTTGCCTTCGCCGCATCGGGATTTGAATCCTTTTTTGTCGGGCGCGGCTTAATGGGTAGGGGCTTTGTCTTAGGCGGGCTGGTGTATAGAAATGACAGATCAAGGTTATCATACCGTATTTTTTGCAAGGCTTCATTCAATACATGCGGCTCATAAATGCCATACCCACGATGGACAACTGACACACCCCCAAAATCACCTTCGCTATGTCCTACAATTTGGAGTGTAATTTCTGTGGGGATGCCAGCAGTGCGGGCAGCAGTAATAAAAGTGTGTCGGAAGCTGTGAAAATCTCTGCGTGTGAATTTATCCTGCACAGCAATCCCAAGGCTGCGACAAGTACGCCCATACCATTTTGAAAACTCTTTTGCGTACCGTCCATCAGGACTAATCTTCAAGTCGGGGAATAATCTTTGCTCACCTGCATTTTGCAGCTTCTTAATGTACTCTCTGAGTCCAAAGCGTAGCAATTCATTATGCAATGGCACTGTACGCATGGAGTTTTCATTTTTGATGGATTGGTCATCTTCCCAATCATACAGTTGGAGATACAGAACCCCTTTTTTCTCAATAACGTTTTTAAGGTACACCTGCGCCAACTCCTCTTGCCGCGCACCAGTATATAGCGCAATCAGGGGCAACCAAAATTTTGCGTCTTTTAGCATCATGTCACCGCTCTTGTATCGGCAGCGCGGGCTTTGGAATCCTTTGTAGAGAGGAGAATAGAAAATGCGGCTCAAATCCGCTTCCTCGTGATACAATCTATGCTTTTTGCCCTTCTTGGTATCAATGGAGATATTTTTGATGGGATTCTTCATGTCTATATCTAAGTCGTTAATTGCGACCTCAAACAGGGATGAAATCGCATCCTTGATATTCTGAGCCGTCTGACCTGCGCGGGCATCACCTTCGATATTTCGAGCAACGACAGCATCGTATTGCTTCCTGAATGATTGCAAGGCTCTAATATCGGGCGGCAGTGTTTTGGGCATCCGTTGGAACGCTGCTAACAAATCACGCATATCCTGCTTGCTGTACGCATTGATGGGTCTATTCCCGTACCAGTCCTTCAACAACTTGTAGGCTCTGGCTACATGCTGTTTCTGGCGCGGTGTTCGCTTCTTTGCATTCTCCCATGCTTCATACACATGGTGCAGCTTATAGGTGCTGGGCTTGTCATTGGTAGTGAGTGGCAGCGCATACCGTTTTTCTATCTCCTCTAAAACCATTTCCATAGTGTAGGGTTCTTGGGAAGGAGGCAGTCTGTAGGGAACTTTTAATACATCAAGTGCAGTCGGAATATGCGCCCTCTTTGAGAATCGTCTTTGAGCATCAAGCAACCGTTCACAAGCCGATGATATGTTGACCTCAGCTATCTTTCTAAACTTAGGGGTGTGTGGCGTACTTTTCACGGCTGCTTTTTGAGTATCGTCTATTTTTGTCAGCAATGCGTTGACGGTTGCCAGATCAATATCGGTTGCATTCGCGGGCAGCAAATCGCACTGGATGAGATAGTCAACTAATGCTCTCCGCTCTTCTTTTGGTATCAAAGCACGAGAGCGGATGTTGTTCACTTCCGCATCGTACAGGTCATCAATTTCTTTCTGGCGTTTATTAGCTTCCGCTATATTGCGCGTACCAAGCGTCTTGACGAAGTTCTCTTTGCCAATTTCCTTCTTACAGTCTGCTGGATATTCCCGAACATACCTGCAATTACCCTTCGCCGTTGGTGCTTTGATATACATCTGCCGCCTCATTATCCGTACTACCTTTCCGTACCACCTCTGGTTTTAGAAAGCTAGATATACCAATAAGATGCAGTCTCCCTCACTGTTGAGAGAGCGGAGAGCGGGTGAAGGGAATCGAACCCTCATAGCCAGCTTGGAAGGCTGGAGCTTTACCACTAAGCTACACCCGCATCGTTATCACCATCACCGGATCCCCGCCTGCGCGGGGACAGCAGCTTTTTTAACGCGGCTTTGCCTGCTAACAAAAGCTAGCTGGCTACACCCGCGTTCACCCCTATCTATACAAACCAACAGCAAACGCAAGCTGAAGACAGATGACAAGCGCGCATGTCTGCACTAGCTTGCGCCGCATGGAACACAACCACACCATCGCCGCCCCCAACCTGCTGGAAAAGCATGCCGTGCTTATGCGCCGCGCCACCTATGCCTCCATCGGCGTGGCGACCGTGCTTTTAATCGCCAAGATTATCGCCTGGTGGTCTACCGAATCGCTCGCGATGCTCTCTTCGCTAACCGATTCGCTGTTTGATTTGGTGGCCTCGATCATCAATATGTTTGCTGTGCGTTATGCCTTGAAACCGGCCGATGACGACCATGCGTTCGGCCATACCTCCATTGAAGATTTGGCTGGCCTTGCCCAGTTTGTGTTTATCAGCGCTTCCATGGCCATTATTATTCTGCAATCGGTAGAGCGTCTTTTTAACCCCCACCCGCTTGCCAACGAAGCGCTGGGCATTGGGGTCAGCCTTTTTGCCATTGTAATGACTAGCGGCCTGGTGCTGTTTCAAACCTATGTAGCAAAAACCACCGGGTCACTAATTATCGCCACCGACCGCATGCATTATCTGGGCGATGTGTTTTTTAACCTTGGTGTGCTGGCCGCCATTGTGCTGAGTGCTGGCTTTGGCATCACCATGGCCGATCCGCTGATTGCCATTCTGATTGCATGCCTAGTACTGTGGAGCACGGTGCCGCTTGGCCAGCGCGCCTATAACAATTTAATGGACCGCGAAATGCCCGATGCGGAAAAAGAAAAAATTAAGGCAGCCATTGCCAATATTCCCGAGATTTATGGCTTTCATAACCTGAAAACCCGCTATTCGGGCATGAAAGCATTCATTCAACTGCATATCGATATTGATGCCAGCCTCAACTTCAAAGACGCCCATGCCATTACCGAACGGCTGGAGGATGCATTGCTCGTTGCTTTTCCAGGGGCTGAGGTTATTATTCACCCTGATCCGGTTGAACGGTCATCATCCGGGGATTCTAATTCTTCTGTCACCTAAACTTATGAGGATTTTTATGCGTTTGTTTCTGTCCAGTTTCGTTAGCGCCGCACTATTTTCAACCGTGGCAGTGGCGCAGGCCGTTCCTGCTAAACCAGCCACTGCTTCACCTGCAGCGGCAGCTACGCCCGCAATGCCTGTTTTTGATAAAGCAGCCATGGCAAAAAACATAAGCGAAAACATGATAAAAGCGCACGACACCAACCAAGATAGCACCATCAGCAAAGAGGAATGGAAGAAAAAAAAGGACGCAGAGTTTGCTGATAAAGACACAAACAAAGATGGCAAGATTACAAAGGAAGAGTTGATTGCAGGTTTTGAAGCTTCCATTCGCCCTCCATCACCCCCTGTCACCCCCAAATAAGAAGTCGATGCTTGTTATTTCATGACTAATGCACGACGTTTCACTGGAAAGGATGCGGTGACTGGTCTATTAGCAGTGCTATGACTAAAAAAACCCTTCCCGCACTTCTTCCCAGTCCCCATAAAAAACATGGTGGCGCACCATCACGCAATGCCGATTCATCGGGCAGCTGGGTCTATGGCTGGCACGCGGTGAACGCGGCGCTTGCCAACCCCGACCGGGTGGTCACCCGCATTGTGGTGAGCGAGGCCGGGCAAGACCGTTTGAAACTGCGCCGCGAACTTCCCAAACCCCATGTGGTGGAAGCGCGCGAGCTGGACCGTATGCTGGGGGCCGACGCCGTGCATCAGGGCATTGCCATTCATGTGCGCCCGCTCGAGCCATTCGTGCTGGAAGATATTATTCACACCGAAAACCCGCGCGGACCGATTCTTATTCTGGATCAGGTGAGCGACCCGCAAAACGTGGGCGCTATTTTGCGCAGCGCCGCCGCGTTTGATGCCATTGCCGTGCTTTACCCCAAAGACCATAGCGCGGCAGAAACCCCCGCCATGGCAAAAGCCGCCTGCGGGGCGATTGACATGGTGCCGCGCATTCAGGTCACCAATTTGGCCACCGCCATGCGCGAATTGCAAGCCGCCGGATGGTGGATTATTGGCCTGGAAGGTGAATCAAAAACGCTTATTTCTGACTTGAAGATTGGCCCCAAAACGGTGATTGTGCTGGGCGCCGAAGGCAAAGGCATGCGACGCCTCACCGCCGAATGCTGCGACGAGCGCGTGCGCCTGCCCATGGGCGAACGCATGGAAAGTTTGAATGTCAGCAACGCCGCCGCCATTGCGCTTTATCAACTTTATATCAGCAAGGCCCGCCGTGGTTGATCATGCACTTCTTCCCCTGGCCGAACAGGCCGTGAAAGCCGCGCGCGTCGCTGGTGCCGATGCGGCCGATGCGCTGGCCATTCGAAGTGCCGATCTCAACACCAGCATTCGCCACGGTAAACCAGAAAATATCGAACGTGCGGAATCGAACGCCATTGGTTTGCGCGTGTTCGTGGGGGAATCATCGGCCACGCTTTCTACGTCAGACCTGACTGATGATGCGCTGGCGGAGCTGGCACAAAAAGCGGTGGCCATTGCCCGCGTGGCACCGGCCGACCCATTCGCCAAACTGGCTAATGTGTCGCAACTGGCCACCACCCTGCCCGCCATTGATCTGGCCGACCAATCGTCGCCCAGCATTGAATATTTGCAGCAATTGGCGCGCGAGGTAGAAGCCGCCGGGCGCGACATTCCCGGCATCACCAACAGCGAAGGGGCCGATGCCAGCGCCAGCCGTCACCGCGTGGCACTGGCCACCAGCCATGGGTTTGGCGGTGAATACGAAACCTCGTATTACAGCCTTTCGGCCTCGCTCATTGCGGGCAGCGGCGAACATATGCAGCGCGATTATGACTATGCCACCACGCGCCATTTGAATGATTTGCCCTCGGCCGAATCCATCGGCATCAACGCCGCACATCGCGCGCTGGCACGGCTGAACCCGCGCAAAATTCCATCGCAGCAAGCGGTGGTGTATTTTGAACCGCGCGTGGGCAAACAGCTTATTTCCGCCTTTGTGGGGGCCATTTCGGGCGCATCCATCACCCGCGGCACCAGCTTTTTGAAAGACGCGATGGGCGAGCAAATTTTTGCCGATAACCTGTTCATCACCGATGACCCGCTACGTCCACGCGGCATTTCCTCGCGCCCGTTCGATGCCGAAGGTATTGCCGGGGTGAAACGCGATTTTATTGAATATGGCAAACTCACTTCGTGGCTGCTCGATACGCGCTCGGCCAATCAGCTGGGGCTTACCACCACCGGCCATGCATCGCGCGGGCTTTCCAGCGCGCCGCATCCATCCTGCACCAACCTCTATTTGCATGGTGGCGAACAATCGCCTGAGGAACTGTTTGCTGCACTGGGTGATGGGTTTTATGTCACCGAAACCATTGGCCACGGTGCCAATTTGCTGACGGGTGATTTCTCCGTCGGCGCGGGCGGCTTCTGGCTTGAGGGCGGCAAAAAAACCTTCCCCATCAGCGAAGTGACCATTGCCGGTAATTTGCGCGACATGTTCAGAAGTTTGGTGGCCGCAAATGATCTGGAATTCCGCTATGGCGTGAATGTGCCCACCCTCGCCATTCCCAAACTCACCATCGCAGGCAGTTAGTCGTGGCAAATCTTCTTGATACGGCATCGCATCACCCATCGCTGGCGCTTTATAAGCGACTGCTAAAAACCTATGTGCTGCGCTATCGCAGGGTGCTGGCCATTGGTGGGGCCTGCATGCTGGTGGTGGCGGGCAGCACGGCGCTGCAGGCATGGCTCATTCAGCCGGTGCTTGATTTTATTTTCGTTGAAAAGAAGGCAACCTATTTGGCACTGTTGCCCATTGCTTTGGTGGCGGTGGCGCTGGCCAATGCGGTGGCCGATTATGGGCAATCACTCGCGCTGAAATATGTGGGGCAACGCGTGGTGTGCGACATGCAGGGCGATTTGTTTTCGCACCTCATGCATGCCGATATAAGCCTGTTCCACGACCAATCCACCGGTCGGCTTATTTCGCGCCTGACCAACGATATTCTGCTCATGCGCCAATCGGTGAGCCAAGTATTCACTGGCTTGCTGAAAGAATCGGTCACCATGGTGTTTCTGGTGGCGCTCATGTTCTGGCAAAGCTGGGAAATGTCGCTGGTGGCCATTGGCATTTTAGTGTTCGCCATTCTGCCCATTATGCGCCTTGGCAAACGCATGCGCAAAATTGCTGATTCCACCCAGTCGCAACTGGCTGATTTTACCTCGCAGCTGGAAGACACATTCCAAGGCGTGCGGGTGGTGAAGGCCTATGGCCGCGAAGATTTTGAATCATCCCGTGCCCGCGCCACCATTCAGCAATTGTTCAAGCTTTATTACAAAGCCTCGCGCGTGCAATCCGTCGCCACGCCCATGATGTCGCTGCTGGGCGGCGTGGCCATGGCGGCCATCATCTGGTATGGCGGGTTCAAGGTCATTCACGGCAACACCAGCTCGGGTGCGTTCTTCTCGTTCATCACCGCTATGATTCTGGCCTATCGCCCGGTGAAGGTGATGGCGGGTCTTAACACCCAACTGCAAGAAGGCATGGCGGCCGCAGGGCGTTTCTTCGCGGTGCTCGACATGAAACCCTCCATCGCCGATGCGCCGCATGCCGCGCCACTCAGCCTTTCCAAAGGCGAAATTGAATTCAAGAATGTCACCTTCTATTACCATTATGGCAGCGGCGGGGTGGAGAATTTAAGCTTCACCGTGCCCGCCGGCAAAACCATTGCGCTGGTGGGCGCGTCAGGCTCGGGCAAAAGCACCATCATGAATTTGCTGCTGCGGTTTTATGACATTCAGGCCGGCAGCATTACCATCGACGGCCAGTCGGTGGCCGATGTCACCCTTGCCTCGCTGCGCGGCAGCTTGGCGCTTGTCAGCCAAGATATTGTGCTATTCAACGACACGGTGCGCGCCAACATCGCCTATGGACGGCTTAATGCAACGGAAGATGAAATTATCGCCGCCGCCAAAAAAGCGCATGCACATGAATTTATTTCTGCCATGCCGCAGGGCTATGACACCCAAATCGGCCCGCATGGGGTGAAGCTTTCCGGCGGCCAGCGCCAGCGGCTTTCCATTGCCCGCGCGGTGCTAAAAAATGCCCCCATTCTGCTGCTCGACGAAGCGACCAGCGCGCTTGATAATGCCAGCGAACGCGCCGTGCAGGAGGCCCTCACCGAACTGATGCGTGACCGCACCACACTGGTCATCGCCCACCGCCTCTCCACCATCCAGGATGCCGACACGATTCTGGTGCTCGACGGTGGCCGCATTGGCGCGGTGGGCACGCATGCCGAGC
The DNA here is from genome assembly GCA_947441895.1 of Rickettsiales bacterium. GTDB lineage: Bacteria > Pseudomonadota > Alphaproteobacteria > Rickettsiales > UBA3002 > QFOX01. Next base: position 22,412 of record CANEUT010000003.1, read on the forward strand.
TGCTTGAAACAAGCCCCATCTATCGGCATATGCAGCATCTGCATGCTGAACCCCAAAAAACGAGTGTGTAATGGCGCGCCGTCCGTTCAAAAAACGCCTGCTTAACTCGCCCATTTTTCATTTCTTCATGCCGTTTCTGGTCAGTATTTTGCTGCGGCTGGTTTATTGGTCGGCACGCGTGGAGAAACATGTTCCCCTCGCTTCTGCGCCCTATATAAACGGCGAAAAGCCCGCCCTGTTTTGCTTCTGGCATGGCCGCCTTATTATGCAGCTGATGATTAAACCAAAAAATCGTGGCCTGTTCGTGCTCAGCTCGCACCATAATGATGGCGCCTTAATGGTGGCCACAATGCGCCATTTTGGTATTGGCACGGTGCGCGGCTCAACTAATTTTGGCAGTGCCAAAGCGGTGCTTGCCTTGCTAAAAGTCACCGATGCCGGCGGCAATATCGCCTTCACGCCGGATGGGCCGCGCGGGCCCTTTCAGCAAGCCGCGTTGGGTGCAGCATTTGTTGCAGCAAAAACGGGTTATCCGCTGGTGCCCATCACCTTTTCAGCCACCCGTCACAAGCGTTTGCGCAGCTGGGACAAGTTTATGATTCCGCTACCATGTTCGCGGATTGTTTTTATGGTGGGCGAACCCATGCACCTGGCCGATGCCGATGATGCAACCATTCGCACCGCCACCGACACGCTGGCCGCTTCCCTCACCCGCATCACCGCCGAAGCCGATACCATGTGCGGGGTCACCCCATGATACGCACCGCCTACAGCATTACTGGCATCGTACTCACCCCGCTGATTCGTCGGTGGCTGAAGCGTCGTGCACAACGCGGAAAAGAAGAAGCCGCGCGCATGGCCGAACGGTTTGGTTATGCTTCGCAGCCACGCCCTCAGGGCACACTGGTATGGCTGCATGCGGCAAGCGTTGGCGAAACCCAATCGGTGCTCACGCTTGTGCGGGCCTTGCTTGCGCAACATCCTGCCATGCACCTGCTCATCACCACCGGCACCGTTACGTCGGCCGCGCTGGTGGCACGCAGCAATATCGCACAGGTCATTCACCAATTCGTACCCATCGACACGCAACCCGCCGTCGCCCGGTTTTTACAGCATTGGCAGCCTGATGTGGCGCTGTGGGTCGAATCTGAATTCTGGCCACAATTGCTGTGGCAAACGCATGACCGCACCATTCCCATACTGCTGATTAATGCACGCCTCTCGGCCGATTCAGCCAAAGGTTGGGCACGTTTTCCGCGCAGTATAAAGTCACTGCTTGGCACGTTCACGACGCTCTATGCTGGCTCGGCCGATGACGCCAAACGCCTCACCGCACTGGGCGCAAAGAACGTGGCCGATGTGGGCAATTTAAAATACGATGCCGCCCCCCTACCAGTTGATCATGCGCTGCTGGCTGAGCTGTCGGCGGTCACTGCCAACCGACGTTTATGGGTGGCCGCCAGCACCCACGCCAACGAAGAACAATTAGTGGCCGACGCACACCAAATCATTGCCGCCACATTGCCCGGTCTGCTGACGATTATTATTCCGCGCCACGCCACCCGTGGTGATACCATTGCGGCCGATTTACGCACACGCGGA
>CANEUT010000004.1 GCA_947441895.1 Rickettsiales bacterium
ATAGGAGAATGAATCATGGCTGAAGTAAAAACGAATCCAGCAACCAAAGCACCGGCAACACCTGCTGCGCAAGCAAGTACACAAACTGCACCAGCGAGTCCACGGGTTGTGCCGGCGCAGGCACAGTCGGCACCCGCTCCCGATTTATCGACCCCAGAAGGTCGCGCGGCCTATCGCGCGCAGTTGCAAGCAGAACTTCGTGCTTCGGAACAGAGAGAAGCGCAAGCAGCGCAAGATGGTGTGACTGCGGGCGCAAACGCTGCACAAGCGGGTCAAAACGCTGCACAAGCGGGACAAAACGCTGCACAAGCGGGTCAAAACGCTGCACAAGCGGGTCAAAACGCTGCACAAGCACAGGAAGATCAGCGGCGCGCACAGGAAGATGAGCAGCGCGCACAGGAAGAGCTGCGCCGGGTACTGGAAGCGGCTTCACGTGCATTGGGCAGTGGCGCCACCCCGTCACCTGGTTCTAGCCCTTCCAATGGTTCATCATCGCGTAATGGTGGCAGCGCTCCATCTGGCAGCAGTGCCCCCAGAAGCAATTTTATTGACGAGCAAGTGAGTAATAATGGCGGCACACCCGGTATTGATATCAATATTGCCGGTCTTGCGACGTCAGCAAAATATAACCCAACCAACCTTCCTGTGAGTTTGGCGATAGTGGCAAGCGGCTTGCCTAATAAACAGGCGCTGCAAATGGCATAAATAACTAACCCTTCACCTTCACCAAACCTCGCCTTCGGGCGGGGTTTTTTTATGCAGTGCGAATTCCGGCAGTAACGGTAGGGGCAGGAACAGTAACCGGACGTGGTGGTGAGGCAAGATTGCTAAGCGTGGCACCTCGGTCAACAGATGTTGCATCAGCAACTATGGTTGTGGCGGGTGCTGCTGCGGCTGCAACAGCAGTTGTGGGGGCAGCATTCGTCTGCGCAGTAGTTGGTGCTACGGGAGTGGTATTTGGCGCAGCGCTCGCTTGTTGGGCGCGGGCTGCAGCATCGGCGGCATCCATGGCAGCAAGTTCGGCCAATGCACGTTGAATTGCTTCTTGGCGATCATTTTCTGCTGCTTCGCGTTGGTGTGCCTCTTGCTGGCGTTGTTGTTCTTCTTGCTGGCGTTGTTCTTCTTCTTGCTGGCGTTGTTGTGCCTCTTGCTGGCGTTGTTGTTCTTCTTGCTGGCGTTGTTGTTCTTCTTGCTGGCGTTGTTGTTCTTCTTGCTGGCGTTGGTGTGCCTCTTGCTGGCGTTGGTGTGCCTCTTGCTGGCGTTGTTGTGTGGCGGCGAGGTTGGCTTCAGCAGTTTCAATACGTGTCAAAGACTGGCCAAAACCGTTTATGGCAGCGCGTATTTCAGGCTGGCTTCCCTCGGGGAGGCTCTCAAGAATGTTGCGCGAATTGGTCAATACGGTCGCTCCCGTTGATTGCACAAGCGCGGCCTTTGCCGGATCATTAGGGTTGGCCAAGTAATCGGCTTTGGCCAAATCGCAAGCTTCCTGATCTTCCTGGAATTGACGCCATTGGTCGGGGGTGATCTCGCCACGCTCATACGCCTTTTGCATGGCTTCATACAAGGCTTTCTGCTTCTCTTCCAACGCATGCCAGGCATGGGCCAGTTCTTCCTGTGCGCGGCTTAGGGCTTCGGCTTCGGCTTCTTGGCTGGCGAAGGCTTTTTCGGTGGTAGACTCGGCGATGGCCAGTGCAATTTCGCCATCAAGGCTGCTTAATTCTTTTGCCGATCCGCTGCTAATTTTTGCCAGTAGCGCGGTGTAAGCAGGGTTTCTGGGGTCGAGCTCGCCCAGCTGCGCCAGCAGTTGCGCGCGTAATTCCTCAATGGCGGTGATGCTAACGCCCGATTCAGGCGTGGTGGGCTCTTGAAGGAGCTTTACCACCTGTTCAGTGGTAAGCGGGCGCTCTCTCGCTTCGGCTTTGGCTTCTTCCAGCCTCCGGTTAAGCTCTGGTATGATCGGCGTAAATTTTTCCAGCTTCTCGCCACCCCATGGGGTTTCGTTCAGCGCCGCTTGGAACATGCTGGCAAGATTGCCGCCACGACTATCGAACTTCTCCAATGCCGCATCGAATGCGGGATTCTTTGAATGCTCCTGTGCCATAACCACCCTGTGCGTCTTTTTATTGTCGTTCGTTTTGGTTTGGTGACGATTGCTTGCCGAAGGTCATTGTGGATAAGTTCGCCTTCGTTCGGATGTATCTTTTACCCACAGACGGTTAACAAATTCTTAAAAAGCAGAATTTTTTTTCATCCATTTTTTGCATTGATTTCAAAGGGAAATTACCCGACATTTTAGGTAATTATGCTGCGCCCGCACTGGCACTTGCTTACTTGTATGTTCGTTGAATTGGCGTATATTGATCGCCATGAAACAAGAAATTTCAGCGATTGTAGAAGAAACAGAGGTTACTCAACCGACAGATGAGGGGGCAAAATCCGATTTATCGGGCGAGCTTTATGCCGCGCTTGATTTGGGCACGAATAACTGCCGGTTGCTTATTGCCCGGCCCAGTTTTCAGCAGCACACCCAGCACAAAACCCTGAAGGTGGTCGATAGCTATTCGCGCATTGTGCGTTTGGGCGAGGGGGTGAGCGAAACCGGTAAATTGTCGGAAGAAGCCATGCGCCGCACCATGAAGGCGCTCTCTACCTGCAAACAAAAATTGAATCGTTATGGCATTGCCAAATATCGCTTTGTGGCCACCGAAGCCTGCCGTCGCGCCAGTAATGCCGAGGTGTTTTTGAATCGCGTGCGCGATGATTTTGGCCTGACAATTGATATTATCAGCAACGAAGAAGAAGCGCGGCTGGCATTTCTGGGCTGCTCATCGCTGCTGGTGAAAGATACGCGCTATGCGCTGGCGTTTGATATTGGCGGCGGCTCCACCGAGTTCATGTGGGTAAAAATTGACCCCGAACAACCACTGAATTCGCACAAGCGCCATCTCATTCAAGATTGGTTGAGCCTGCCGTATGGCGTGATGAATATGAGCGAGCAGTTCGGCGGCCCGGCTTTCACCGAAATGTATTTCGAGGAAATCGTCGCCAAAATTTCGGGCCTGCTGGCACCCATGGAGCGCGAAAATCAAATTGCCAACCGCATGTGGAAAGAAGATGTGCAGATGCTTTCCACCAGCGGCACGGTGACAACGCTTGCCGCCATTCACCTCGATTTGCCGCATTACGACCGCAGCAAAATTGATGGTATCAAGCTCTCCATTTCCGATATTCGCGGTGCCACCCAAACCCTCATGCGCATGTCGCCCAGTCAGCGGGCGGCACATCCGTGCATTGGTTCGGCCCGCACCGATTTCATTTTAAGTGGCTGCGCCATTTTCGAGGCCATCGCCCGCACCTTCCCCATTGATAAAATTACCATCGCCGATCGTGGCGTGCGTGAGGGGATTATTGTGAGCCTGATGCGCGAAGTGTTGCCGGTTTAGGTAGTGTGGGTAGTCATATGGGCGATAAAAAGAAAACCGATAAAAGCAGCCGCAGTTTAACCGTGCGGGTGAAAACAGCCAAAAAACGCAGCAATTCCAGTGTGCGCTGGCTGCAGCGTCAGCTGAATGATCCCTATGTGGTGAAAGCCAAGCAAGATGGCTATCGCAGCCGCGCGGCCTTTAAAATTGTCGAGCTGGATGAGAAATTTGGCCTGCTGAAGCCCGGCATGAAAGTGGTTGATTTGGGCTGTGCGCCCGGTGGTTGGTCGCAAGTGGCGGTAGAAAAAGTGGGGCCAAAAGGCCGCGTGGTGGGGTGTGATTTGCTGGAGGTCGACCCCGTGCCCGGCGCCACCCTCATTGTGCAGGATTTCCTCGCCGAAGAAGCACCCGACGTGATGAAGGGGCTGCTGGGCGGTCAGGCCAATTTGGTGATGAGTGATTTGGCCAGCAACACCACCGGTCATGGCCCGACCGATCATATTCGCATTATTCACCTCTGCGAACTGGCCTATCAATTCGCCACTGAAGTGCTGGCACCCGGTGGCGCCTTCGTGTGCAAAGTGCGCCAAGGCGGCACCGAGCGCGAATTGCTGAAGCTGATGCAGAAAGATTTTACCACCGTGAAGCACGCCAAGCCCGATGCCAGCCGCAAAGACTCCGCCGAAAGCTATGTGGTAGCCATGGGGTTTAAGGGTTAGTTGACAATTGCTCGCGCCCATGCAATCAAGCGCTGCAATCTGACGCGTAACGCGTCATCCTGAGTGAAACGAAGGATCTCCGTCATGTGGCATGAGATCCTTCGCGTTGCTGAGGATGACATAGAAAAGAGATTGCCATGGCTTCTGAAACGGATTTCCCCCTCGCGTTAACGTTCGATGATGTGCTGCTGACGCCGGCATCCTCCATTCTTGTGCCCAAAGATGCCGATACGCGCACACGACTGACGCGCGATATTGAGCTTGGCATTCCCCTCATGTCGGCGGCGATGGACACCGTTACCGAAAGCGCATTGGCAATTGCCATGGCGCAGCATGGCGGCATTGGCACCATTCACAAAAATATGGAACTTGCAGCCCAGGCCGACGAGGTGCGTAAGGTAAAAAAATTCGAATCGGGCATGGTCATCAACCCCGTTACCATCAGCCCCAACGACACGCTGGCCGATGCCTACAGGCTTATGGATTTACACCGTATTTCCGGGTTCCCAGTGGTTGAGAAGAATGGTAAACTGGTCGGTATACTTACCAACCGCGACGTGCGTTTTGCTTCTGACCCCAAACAATCCATCGCCGATTTGATGACCCGCGAGGTGATTACGGTGAAGGAGGGGATTACCAAAGAAGAGGCGAAGAAATTGCTGCACCAGCACCGCATCGAAAAGCTGTTGGTGGTTGATAGCCAGTTCCGCTGCATTGGGCTGATGACCGTAAAAGATATCGAGAAGGCGCAGAAATATCCGCTTGCCGCAAAAGATGGCCGTGGTCGTCTACGTGTGGCGGCCGCCACTGGCACTGGTAAGGAAGGCATTGCCCGCGCCGAGGCATTGATTGCCGCCGAGGTGGATGTGGTGGTGGTGGATACTGCTCATGGCCATAGCAAAGGCGTGATCGATACCGTGGCTGAAATTAAAAAACTGCACCCGCATCAGGCCGTCATCGCCGGTAACATCGCCACCGGTGAAGCGGCGGAAGCCCTCATTAAAGCCGGTGCCGATGCGGTGAAAGTGGGCATTGGCCCCGGCAGCATTTGCACCACGCGTATGGTGGCTGGCGTTGGCGTTCCCCAGCTTTCCGCCATTATGGATGTGCGCCGCGTGACGGAGAAAAAAAATATTCCACTCATTGCCGATGGCGGCATTAAATTCAGTGGCGACTTTGCCAAAGCCATTGCCGCCGGTGCAGAGGTGGCCATGTTGGGGTCGCTATTCGCGGGCACGGAAGAAGCGCCGGGCGAGGTGATTTTATTCCAGGGCCGCAGCTACAAAACCTATCGCGGCATGGGCAGCGTGGGCGCCATGGCCCGTGGTTCGGCGGACCGTTATTTCCAAGCGGAAGTGACCGAAGCGCTGAAGCTGGTGCCCGAAGGGGTGGAAGGCCGTGTGCCCTATAAAGGAACGGTGGCAGGGGTCATTCACCAGCTGGTGGGCGGGCTGAAAGCGGCCATGGGCTACACCGGCAATGCCACTGTGGGCGAAATGCGCAAAAACTGCAAATTCGTACGCATGACGGGGGCAGGCCTGCGCGAAAGCCACGCCCATGACATCACCATCACCCGCGAGTCACCCAACTATCGGGTGGAGAGCTAGATTTTAGATAGGTTTTTGGCGGTTTGGCGTTGCATTGCGTGCGTCTGCGGGTTACATGCTACGCATATCATCTAAGGATATCCATGCACGACGCTGCCCGTATTCAAGCCGCCATCGAAATGATGGAACATATCCAGTCCGTGTGGGCGGCGGATCGGCGTGCGCCGGTGGATGCTTTATTTGCCGATTACTTCAAACAGCGCCGCTATATTGGCAGCAAAGACCGCGGCGCGGTTTCCGATCTCGTCTATTTTGTGCTGCGCCATGGCGCCACCATTGAATGGCATATTGAACAATCGGACCGCAAAACCACGCCACGTTTGGTGGTCATGGTGGGGTTGTTATTTTTCAGCACCGCCGACCACGCGCCGCTGACGCGGGAAGACATTATTGCAGCATTCAATGGTGCGCAATACGCACCCAAACCCTTAACCGACCCCGAACATAAATTGCTCACCCGCTGCGAAGCGCGTGAATTTATGCCACCGGGCATGCCACCTGCCGCGCGCTATAACTACCCCGATTGGATGGAAGGCCGGCTGAAAGAATCCTTCGGGGTGGAACTGCCCATCGCCATGGAAGCGCTGAACCAGCAAGCGCCCATTGATTTGCGCGCCAATCTTTTGAAATGCCGCGACCGTTCCGACCTTATTTTAGCGCTCGACAAAGATGGCTATTTTGGCGTGGCGACCGAGCTTTCACCCATTGGGGTGCGCCTTAAAAAACGTTTGGCGGCCTTTAACACCCAAGCCTTCAAAGATGGCATGTACGAGGTGCAAGACGAAGGCAGCCAAATTGCTGCGCTGTTGGTTGCAGCAAAACCGGGTCAGAAGGTGATTGATTTTTGCGCCGGTGCGGGTGGAAAAACCTTGGCGATTGCCGCCACTATGCACAATAAAGGGCGCCTTCTGGCGTGGGACACCTCGGAAAAACGTTTAGGTCAAATGGCCAAGCGCTTGGCGCGGGCTGGTGTTTCTAACGTGCAAACCCATGTGCTGAAAACCGAGGCCGACCCGTTTTTAAAGCGTCATGTGGGCACGGCCGATTGGGTGCTGATCGACGCGCCATGTTCGGGTTCGGGCACCTGGCGGCGCAACCCCGACCTTAAATGGCGCTTCAGCCCCGAAGATTTGCAAGAGCTTAAATTAGTGCAGGCGCGCATTCTGAAACAGGCCGCCCGCCTTGTAAAACCGGGTGGAAGACTGGTTTACGTGACCTGTTCCATCTTCATGGACGAGAATTTTCATCAGGTTAAACAATTCCTTGGGGGTAACCCGAATTTCCGGGTTGAAGCACCTGATAAACTGTGGAATAACCTGCTTGTCGCACGCGATGGCGTTGATGCCAGCCTCGTGCTCAGCCCGCACAAAGACGGGACTGACGGTTTCTTCGCAGCCGTTCTCGTGAAAGATGCAGCCACGGCCCTTTAAGGGCAATAATCTTGGCACTATGAGTGCTTGTAGGTTCTGGCATATCCTCACGAATCGGACAGAACTTGGGAGACGAGCATATGGCAAAAATGATGGTACGCAATAATGGTCCGCGTAAACCAAAGTCGGCCTTCAGCCGCACTTTGTTTGGTCGCTGGTGCCATAATTTCAGCAACCGCATTTTCTGCAAACGCAGCATCATCATTATTTCTGACCGCAAAACCCAGCACTTACCATTCGCCGGTTGGGTGCAGTTCGCCGGCTTGGTGCTGGCGCTTGGTGTGGTGGGCTGGGCCAGCTATTCCAGTGGCTCCTACATGGCGGCGCAAAAAGTGCTCATCGAAAAAGATCGTAAATTAGCCAGCAGCACGCTTGAAAATCAGCGGGTTGAGGCTGAATTCAGCTTGCTTCGCCGCGACCTGATGAAGCTGGCAGAAGATAGTAAAACTGGCAAATCGGCAGAATATGCCAAGGTGATTGCGGAACAATACGCACAGCCTGGCGTTGCTCCCTCATCGACCCCCACCAATACGGTGGCCGCCAACGACAATGATGCGTTTGAAAAATATAACGCCGTGTTCAAGCGCATTGAATATCTTGAGAACAAGGTGAAAGATTTGCAATCAACGCATGACACAATGATCTCGGACATTCGCGCCACTACGGGCGGCAAAATTAAAGAGCTGGAAAAAGTCATTGCCAAAACAGGTATGGACGGAAAGCCACTGGAGCGCGCAGCAGAAGCCAAGCGTAACCAGGAAGAACAACGCCGCGAGAAATATGGCCGCATTGAAAATGGCGCATCGGATGTCGGTGGTGGGCAGGGTGGCCCCTTCATTCCTGCGTCCACCTCTTCTGCCCTGAAAGAAAAAGATGCAGAGCTTTATTTTAACCTACGTCAGCTGATGACCCTCAACGACATTGTAGCGGCCATGCCGCTTGCCACTCCCATTGCCGGGGATCACCACCAAACGAGCGGTTTTGGCACCCGTGTTGATCCATTCCGTGGCTCGCTTGCTTTCCATAGCGGTGTTGATTTGTCGGGTGGTGATGGCGCAAAAATTATTGCCACCAACAATGGGCGCGTTGAATTTGCCGGCTGGAAAACCGCTTATGGCAATGTGATCGATATTCGACACGAATATGGCCTGAGCACACGTTATGCCCACTTGTCGCGGGTACTTGTTCAGCCTGACCAGATAGTAAAAAAAGGCCAGGTGATTGGTATTCAGGGGTCCACCGGTCGCTCCACCGGTCACCACCTGCATTACGAAGTGCGTTATAACGGCAAGACCTTAAATCCAGCTAATTTCTTGAAAGCAGGTGAGGATGTTCGGTCGCTCGACTAAGGGCAGCAAAGCCTCGTCTTCGAATGGCAACAATCAGCGCCGCGGGCTTATTCCGTCGGTCGTTGCCTCGGGCATGCATGTGCTGGGCAACATTGTGAGCGATGGCACGCTCGATATTGACGGCCATATTGACGGCAATGTGCGCGCCCGCCAAATTAGCATTCGTCCCAATGGTCATATTCGTGGCGATGTCACGGCCGATGTTGTTGATATTTATGGTACCGTAGAAGGCGTCATTAAGGCGCAGGCGGTGAATCTTTATGCCAGTGCCCATGTGGTTGGCACCATTATGCACGAAGCCCTGACGATTGAAGATGGCGCGTTTGTGGATGGTAAATTCAAACGCACCGACCGCATCTTCGCTGATGATGAAAGCGCTGAAATGAAGCGTCTTGCGGCACCTGCTGATACGGGTTTCAACGATAATGATGAGCCGGTCAGCGAAGTTGAGATTAAGATTCTCGAGAATCTACGGTTGATTCGATAATTAAAAAACACAGCAAACAAAAAACTACAAAGCTGCAGCAAAACCATGCTTTTGCGAAAGCTTTGGCAATGCATTCACTTCAAAGTACACTGAGCGTAAGCGAGGGACTTTGAAGTGCTAATCCTTCTTCCCCCAGGTTTTCTCTAAATAACCCGCGCGGCCACTGCCATATTTATACATGGTATAGTGGGTTTTATTTTTTTGATAATATTTCTGGTGATAATCTTCCGCCGCATAAAATGCTTTGGCAGGCAGAATTTTTACAGCAATGGGCGTGGGAGCGAATTTTTTTGCCACCGCCGCTTTCGAAATTTCGGCTGTTTTTTGCTGCAGCTCATCCTGCACAAAAATAGCGGTCTGATAATGGGCGCCTTTGTCGGCAAACTGGCCTTCGGCGTCGGTCGGGTCAATATTTTCCCAATAAGTCTCCAGCAGTTTTTCATAAGCCACTTTGGATGGGTCATAAGTAATTTCAATCGCTTCCACATGCTGGGTGCGGCCGCTTGAGACTTGCTCATAGGTAGCGGTTTCTTTGCTGCCGCCCGTATAACCCACGGAAGTAGAAATGACACCGGCGGTATTATCGAACGATGGCTGCATGCACCAGAAGCATCCTCCAGCAAAAATGGCAGTTTGGGTTGTGGGTGTGGCGGCCATGGTGTGACTCCCAATGAAAAGCGATAGAATGATTGCTGCAATATGCATAATGCGTCTCCTTAGCCCATCATTCGTAAAGATGCAGTAGAAGGTTACTTCTAGGTATGCAGCAAAATCAGCGTCGCCAATCCAAGGAAGCTGAAGAAGCCCACGCAATCGGTAATAGTGGTAAGGAAAATGGCGGATGAAATGGCGGGGTCAAACCCGCGGCGAGTCATGAAGATGGGAATGATGGAGCCCCAAAGCCCGGCCATAGTCATGGTGCCGGTGGCAGCAAGGAACATGACTAAAGAAAGAAAAATATCCGAGAAACGCAAGTAAACGCCCGCGCCCATAATGAGACCAAGCCCAGCGCCGTTGAGGCAGCCAATAATCATTTCTTTGCGGATGTAGGCGCCGCTATTGGTGGTGGTTAGCTGCTTGGTGGCAATGGCACGCACCGCCACGGTAATGGTTTGTGTGCCGGTATTGCCGCCCATGGAAGCCACCATGGGCATGATAGTGGCCAGCGCCACAATTTGCTCAATCGTTCCTTCAAAAAAGCTAATGACAACGGCGGCCAGCATGGCGGTGATAAGATTCACAAACAGCCAGCCAAACCGCGCGCGCACGGTTTCAAAAATACTGGATTGAAAATCTTGCCCGGTAACACCACCGGCGCGCAGGTAATCTTCTTCCTCTTCTTCTTGCATCACATCCACCACGTCATCAACGGTAATGGTGCCGACCAGCGTGCCGGTGGCATCGACTACCGGTGCTTCGACCAGGGCATATTTGCGGAAGAGATAGGCCACTTCTTCCTGATCGGTTTCGGTGGAAACGGCATAGACGGTGGCATTGCAAATTTGGGTGAGGGGAACCTCGCGCTTGCTGGCCAGCATGGCACCCAGCAACACGCGACCGGTAGGCACAAAATGGGCATCCACCATGTAAATAATATAGAACGATTCCGGCAGGCTGTCGGCGCCGCGCAGGAAGTCAATCGTGTCGCCCACCGTCCAAAAATCAGGCACAGCCACCAGCGTTTTGCGCATCAGGCGACCGGCCGATTCCTCGGGGTAGGTCAGCCCTTCTTCTACTTCTTCGCGAATATCTTGCGGCATGACGTCGAGCAGCTCCTGCTGCTCTTCCTCGCCCAAATCTTCCAGAATATGTACCGCGTCATCGGTCTCAAGCTCGGCCAGCATTTCGGCTGACTTGGCAGTGCCGAGGGCTTCAATTACGTCTTCTGCTGCATCTGGGGAAAGCTCGGCCAGCATGTCGGAATCGAACTCGGCGGCGATGGCTTCGGTCAGCCAGTGACGCTGGTCGGGCGTCAGTTGCTCGAACAGTTCGGCCTGGTCGGGCGCGGGCAGGGGGTAAACAAGGGTGCGGGCGGTGGTTAAATCCTCGCGCTCAATAGCGGCAACAATTTCAGCAACAAATTCGGGGTTTAGTGAAAAGCCGGTATCGGGGTCAAGCGGGGCATAGTCGAGATCATCGAACTCGGGCGTGTTTTTTACATCGCTCATCGCACGCCCCCCTATTTATTAGCGCCCGGAATTTTCTGCTGAAAATTCCATGGCGCGTGCTTCGCAGCTCATGGCTGGCTCGGTCTGCTGACCTCGCCTATGTTACACAAATAAAGTCATTTCTATGAGCCAAGTGCTAGGAGCTATTTGCGCGCAGGGAGTGCGTGTAGCAGCGCTACATAAACGACCGAGCACAAAAGCGACAACGCAATTGGCCATAAAAATGGCTTTATACAGAACTAGCTGGCTGGTGCGACCGAGAAGACTCGAACTTCCATGGGTCGCCCCGTTACCACCTCAAGGTAGTGTGTCTACCAATTCCACCACGGTCGCACACCAGCCAAGCTAGGCTCGGCGGGATAGCAAATGTTTGGAGTTGGCGCAAGCTTTCATTATCGTGATGCTTCTTCCTTTCAGGTTTCACAACGACTTTTCGACCTATCCTTGAATTGCACCGTAAATTGCGCCACAACCAGCCTATGGAATGGGAAACAGCAACGCAGTTAGTGACTTACCCCGATGCGCTGGCGCGTATGGCAGATCGCGTGGGGCAGATTCAACGCGGCGAGGCCGGCGAGCTGGCATGGATGGTGGAGCACCCACCGCTTTACACCGCCGGCACCAGCACCAAAGCGGCTGATTTTTTAGGCGGCACGGGCTTTCCGGTGTATGAAACCGGCCGTGGGGGCCAATATACCTATCATGGGCCGGGGCAGCGTGTGGTGTATCTCATGCTCGATTTAAACAATCGAGGCCGTGATTTGCGCGCCTATGTGAAGCAGCTGGAGCAATGGATCATCCTCACCCTTGCCGAATTTGGTGTGGAAGCCTTCACGCGCGATGGCCGCATTGGTGTGTGGGTGGACACTGCGTGTCCGGCATCAGGAAATATAGCGCTTGGTGAGGCCGATACGGTGCCAGCAAGGTCAGGAGGCCTTGCCAGCCATGAGCCCGCACCGCGGCGCGCAGGGCTAGCCAGTATGGTGATGCCCGAAGCAACTAAAAACGGCGAAGCGAAAATTGCCGCCCTTGGCGTGCGCGTGCAAAAATGGGTGACCAGCCACGGCATCGCCATCAACGTGAATCCCGACCTGTCACATTATGCAGGCATTGTTCCCTGCGGCATCCGCGAATTTGGCGTCACCTCGCTGGCAGCGCTTGGGGTGAACGCCCGCATGGAAGAGGTGGATGCGGTATTACGCATACAGTTCAGCGACGTGTTTGGCGCGAGCCGGGCGAGCGAGTCATCAACCCGCGAAGCGGTGCGCAGTGATCGCCAGTAGGCGATTTCACGGAGCCAACAAAGATCTGGATGCGGTATTACGCACACAGTTTGCCGCTGTTTTCAGCTAAACTGTTGCACTGCATGGGTGATATTTGTCATTACCCTTAAAACACGCTAGAACTGGAACACTATCACGAAAGGATTTTTGATGTCGCTTCCCCCTTCCACGCATAATATCGGCGCACTCAGCGCCGAGCTCGTCGCCAAAGGAAAAAAATATTACACGGCGAATTACAAACCGCGTGAGATGATTCTGGACCATGCCAAGGGCTCGACTATCTGGGATATGGATGGGAATGACTATATCGATTTGGGGGCGGGTATTGCGGTGTGTTCGCTGGGCCACCAAGACCCTGATCTGCTGGCCGCGCTTGATGCGCAGTCGCGCAAAATCTGGCATACCAGCAATATTTTCTTTACCGAGCCGCCCATTCGACTCGCCGAAAAACTGATTGAGCTTTCCTGCTTTGCGCAGCGCGTCTATCTGTGCAATTCAGGGGCAGAAGCCAACGAAGCCGCCATTAAACTGGTGCGTAAATATGCGGCCGATAAGGGAAAACCCCCGGAACAGCGTAATATTATTACGTTCGCCGGGTCATTTCATGGCCGCACGTTAGCCACCGTTACCGCCACGGCCCAGCCCAAATATCAGCAAGGGTTCGAGCCACTGCCCGGCGGGTTCCGCTATTGCCCCGCCTTTAATGATGAAGCCGCCATTGAAGCGATGGTCGACGAAAATACCTGCGCGGTTTTTATCGAACCCGTGCAGGGCGAGGGCGGTGTCGTTCCTGCAAAACCCGGCTTTTTACAGCATGTGCGTGCCCTGTGTGATAAAGTGGGGGCGCTGCTGGTGATCGATGAAATTCAGGCCGGTATGGGCCGCACCGGCAGCTTATTCGCCCATTGCCAGGACGGTGTCATCCCCGATGTGGTGACGCTGGCCAAGGCGCTGGGCGGTGGCCTGCCCATTGGTGCCATGCTGGTGGGTGGCCGCGTGGCCGAAACGCTGCAATTTGGCAGCCATGGATCGACGTTTGGCGGCAATCCGGTCATGGCGGCGGTGGGGCTTGCGTCACTTACCAAGCTGGCGCGGCAAGATATTCTTGAGTCGGTCGGGGTGAAGGGTGAGGCGATTCGTGCGCGCTTACATCATATCAACAAAACACTCGGCATATTTTCTGATATTCGCGGTCGCGGCATGATGATTGGGGCCGAACTGGTGCCCGCACATCATGGAAAAGCCAACGACATTGCTGATTTTGCGCGCACGCACGGCGTGTTGATTCTGGTGGCGGGGCCAAATGTCATGCGCTTCTTACCACCGCTGACCATCAGCGACGCCGAGCTGGAAAAAGGCATGGTGCGGCTGGAAGCGGGGCTGGCAGCCTATTTGGGCAGAACATAACGAATCGTCATCCTCGCGAACGCGGGGATCTCAGGCAGAGTGCCTGTTACCTTAGATTTCCGCTTTTGCGGGAATGACAAAGAAAAAATGAGGGGAAATGACTGTTGACCCGACCATCACTGCCCAATTGAACTGGCTCGACAGCCAGCAATCGCGCATGGAAATGCTAACCGAGCGCTGGGCGAATATCAATTCTGGAAGTTATAACCTTGATGGGCTGCGTGCCATGCGCGCCGAGCTTTCCAATGAATTTCAAGTGCTTGAAGGCATTCACGAAGTGCTGCCCCTTTCGCCGATTGAGCAAATTAATGCTGAAGGTCAGGTGGTTAGCGTTCCCATGGCCGAAGCGCTGTCCATTACCAAACGACCCGAGGCCCCGATCCAAATTCTACTCGTGGGGCACATGGATACAGTCTATGGCGTTAATCATTCTTTCCAAAAAGTCACAAAAAAAGAGGGTAGAATTATTAACGGACCTGGAGTCGCCGATTTGAAGGGTGGATTGGTGGTGATGCTTCATGCGCTTCACACATTAGAAAATTATGAATATAAGGATCGCATCGGTTGGCAGGTTTTGCTTAATCCTGATGAAGAAATTGGTTCAATTGCCTCCGATCCGCTGCTCAAAGAAGCAGCAATTGGAAAAAATATCGGCTTGGTTTATGAGCCCGCTCTGGCCGATGGCACGCTTGCAGGTGCACGTAAAGGTAGTGGAAACTTTACCATTACGGTGCGCGGTCGGGCGGCTCATGCGGGTCGAAATCCGGAAGATGGACGCAATGCGATTGTCGCTTTGGCCGAGCTGACCCAGAAGATTTTTGCCCTGAATGGGGTGGCACCGGGCGTGACGATTAACCCGGGGAAGATTGAAGGCGGTGGGGCACTAAATGTAGTACCCGATTTGGCCATTTTGCGCTTCAATATCCGCACGCAAGAACCCTCGAACGAGCTATTATTGCTCGAAAAAATACAAATCATGATCGAAGAATTACGAAATCGAAATGGCTTCTCGGCCGAGTTACACGGGCATTTTACCCGCAGTCCCAAGCCGCTACACCCCCGCAACCAGATGTTGTTTGACATGGTGCTTGCCTGCGGTGCCGAGCTTGGCATCCCACTTTCGGTCAAACCATCGGGCGGTTGCTGCGATGGCAATAATCTATGGAAATATGGACTGCCCAATGTCGATACGCTTGGGGTGCGTGGTGCTCACATTCACTCATCGGATGAGATCATGATGCTGGACTCGCTGGCCGAGCGGGCAAAACTATCGGCATTGCTGTTGCTTAAACTGGCCAATGGCCAGCTCGCCCTGCCTGAAAACCTCGCTTAGAAGGAAAGCTTTATGTTTCTCCGCCCTGCCCGATTAGACGATCATGAGGCCGTGCTAGCCATCGCCAAGCAGGCCGGGTTTGGCATGACCTCGCTGCCGCCCGATGCGGCGGTATTAAAAGATAAAATCGAGGCATCGGTGGCCAGCTTTTCCGGTAATTACAAAAAACCGGGGCAAGAGAGTTTTTTCTTTGTTCTGGAAGATAGCGACAATGGTCATATTGCCGGCACCTGCGGAATTAAAGCGCGGATTGGCCTAAGCCAGCCATTTTACTCCTATAAGCTGACCACTATTACCCAGGTGTCAACCCAGCTCGATATTTTTTCAAAACAAACTTTACTGCAGGTTACCAACGACTTAACGGGTGCCACTGAAGTGGGATCCCTGTTTCTAGAGCCGCATTATCGCCGCGACCGGATTGGTAAAATGGTATCGCTGGCGCGGTTTATGTTCATTGCGGCTCATCCGCATTATTTCTCATCTTCGGTGATTGCCGAAATGCGAGGGGTGAATGATGTTGATGGAAACGCACCTTTTTACAATGCGTTACCAAAGAAATTCTTTGCCATGCCTTTTTCCAAGGCCGACTATATTAACGCTACGCAGGGCAACCAATTCATTAACGATCTCATGCCGAAATACCCCATTTATCTGAATTTACTTCCAAAATCAGCTCAGATGGTGGTCGGTAAAGTGAATGCCGCCTCCGAGCCCGCCAAGGCGATGCTTGAGGCGCAAGGGTTTAAATATACTGGCTATATCGATATATTTGATGGCGGCCCCACCTTGATTGCCGAGCGTGATCAGATTGCTGTGGTGAGGGAAAGCCAGTTGGCGACCATCACGGCCATCAACGCATTGCCCGAGGAGACACCCAAGTATATTGTCAGCAATGAGCAGTTTGAAAACTATCGCTGTGTTTCGGGCAGAGCTATTGTTACGGAACCGCAACAAATTTCTGTCACTCCTCGGTTAGCTGCTCGCGCAGGGCTGAAACTGGGTGATAGAGTGCGTTTCTATCCACTTTCATAAAAAGGTACTTTCATGCACTATATCAATGGCATATGGATTGAAAAAGGAAGTCATTCCTTCGCTTCTTTGAACCCTGCTACTGGCGAAACGATCTGGCAGGGGTGGGCGGCGGATGCATTGCAAATTGCTGATGCAGTGGGTTCCGCACGGGCTGCATTTCCCGCATGGGCAGCACTTAGTTATGAGGCGCGGCTGGCGTTGATTGAAAAATTTAAGTCACTGGTTGATGCCTCGCGCGATGAGCTGGCTATTACCATCGCCCGTGAAACGGGTAAGGCTTTGTGGGATGCAAAATCAGAGGCGGCCGCCGTGGTGGCCAAACTAACCTATGCGAATGAAGCCTATTTAGAGCGCACCGGCACAAAAATGCGCGCCTCGCCCGTGGGTAATGCGGTGCTGCGCCACCGTCCCCATGGGGTGATGGCGGTTTATGGGCCCTATAATTTCCCGGCGCATCTGCCCAATGGGCATATTATTCCGGCGCTTCTTGCAGGAAATACAGTGGTTTTTAAGCCAAGCGAACAAACCCCCATGGCAGGCGAATGGATGGTTTGTAAATGGGAAGAGGCGGGGTTGCCAGCCGGAGTGCTGAATCTTGTGCAGGGCGAACGTGATACGGGTGTCGCCCTAGCCGCTGCCAAGATTGATGGGCTGTTATTCACTGGGTCCTCCGCCACGGGAAAGGCACTGCACCAGCAGCTGGCCGGCCGCCCTGAAATTATGCTGGCACTGGAAATGGGTGGCAATAACCCATTGATAGTGTATGAAGTTTCTGATTTAAAAGCCGCTGTCCATGAAACATTGCTCTCGGCGTTTGTGGGCACGGGTCAACGCTGCACTTGTGCGCGTCGGCTTATTGTTTCCACGTGGGATAAGGCGGACGACTTTGTTGATTTGCTCGTTAGTTCAGCGGCTAAGCTAACCGTTGGCGCCTATGATGATGAGCCAGCGCCCTTCATGGGTCCCGTGATTTCGCTGCGCGAGGCCGATCGCTTGCTCGCCGCCCAGGATTCTTTAGAGAAGCTTGGTGGCAAGGTACTGTTGCGCATGAAGTCGCTGCGCCCGGGACTGCCATTTCTGTCGCCGGCGATTATTGATATGACGGGGGTGAAGAATGTTCCTGATGTGGAATATTTTGGCCCGCTTTTGCAGCTTTATCGCGCTGCAGATGAGGGGGAAGCGGTGGCCTTGGCCAATCAAACCATGTATGGCCTCAGCGCTTCAGTATTATGTGATGAATCAGCAGTGTTTCAAAGACTTATCGGCCAACTACATGCAGGTCTCATCAACTGGAATCGCCAAACCACCGGTGCTTCGGGGGCGGGGCCATTCGGAGGCATTGGTGTAAGTGGCAATCATCGCCCAGCCGGATATTATTCCGCGGATTATTGTGCCTATCCGGTGGCCTCGGTTGAGAATGAAAAATTAACGCTACCAGAAAATCTTCCACCAGGAATGACAATAGGTTAAATATGAACATGCGGCGTGAATGGCAGTTTGATGGTTTGGTGGGGCCGACCCATAATTATGCAGGGCTTGCCCATGGCAACCTTGCGGCATCGAAGAATGCTGGGGGTGTTTCCAATCCACGCGCAGCGGCATTACAGGGGTTGGAAAAAATGCGTTTTGTGCGTGATTTGGGCATGCCACAAGCCTTCTTTCCACCACGATTTAGGCCGGTTATTTCGGAGTTAGAACGATTTGGGTTTGATGGGGATGTTTCCTCTATTTTTGCATCAGCAGCGGCAAAAGCACCGACACTTTTGGCGTCTGTTTATTCGTCATCCTTTATGTGGGCCGCCAATGCTGCCACGGTAGCACCAAGTTCTGATACAGAAGACGAAAAATTACACCTGACCCCAGCCAATTTGGTAAGCCATTATCATCGCTCCATTGAGGCAGAATCAACCCGAGATCTCTTGAGTTCTATTTTCCATAATAAAAATCATTTTTTAGTTAATAACTTTTTATCAAAAAGCGAGATTACGGGCGATGAAGGAGCTGCTAACCACATGTTAGTGTGCTCTAATAATGATAATTTGGTACGCCATATTTTTGTTTACGGAGAAAGTCATCAAAGTCATTTTCCGGCACGCCAGAAACGTCTCGCTAGTGAATCGATCGCGCGGCTTCATGGGCTAAAATCAGAGCAATGTCTCTATCTGCAGCAATCACCAGCGGTTATTAATCAGGGTGTATTCCATAATGACGTGATTGCCATGAATACAGGGCGCTTGATTATTGCCCATGCGGAAGCGTTCATTCCAGAAGATCGTGCCCAACTACAAGAGCTTGCGTTCAATAATCGGGGCATCATTTATCGTGAGATTACTAGCGATGAGTTAACTGTGGCCGAGTCGGTTGCCACCTATTTCTTTAATTCCCAGCTGCTGGAAGTTGAAAGTGATGTTTTTACCCTCGTTGCACCCATTGAGTGCGATGAGAATCTCCGAGCACGCATGCTCATTAAACGATTAATCGATGAGGGGGTCATCCATAAAGTTCATTTCCTTGATGTTCGTGAAAGCATGCGAAATGGAGGAGGTCCCGCATGCCTTCGACTGCGTGTGCCGATGACCAATGAGGAGGGTAAAGCCATCCATCAGGGGGTGGTGTTGACCGACGATAAATACCTCCTGCTGAAAGATTGGATTACAACTAACTATAGAGATAGGTTGTGTTTTAATGATTTATACAACCAAGAACTTTTTGATGAGCTGAGCCAAGCATATCACAAGTTAGAATTGATTCTTGGAATTAATAGACTATATAAAAATGCATAATTATTATTTTAATAGTAATAATTTTATACAACTAGAATTTCTAATAGCATAAATAATTTGCTAAATTAAAAAATATCACTTTATATCAACAAAACAATACTTGCCAAATATATTATTCGTCATTGGGCCCCGCATTTTAGGCATAAGTTGCCCATGGTCTGGCTGTGGCCCAACAATTGTCCGACGGGTGTGGAAGTGATGCTTAAGCGTGACGCCAAGGGCACAGTGTGAAGCACAATCGCCTCAAATCGATAATTGCGCTGGAATCAGCTAGTGAAATGGCTAAATTGCTTCAGTGGCAGCTAGAAAACCCCTGACGGATTAGTCTTTATGCTTGGTATTATTGGCATTGTTGTTGTTTTTGTTTGTGTTTTTGCCATCTACATTGCGGCGGGTGGTAAAATTGAGATTATTCTGCATGCAGCACCGCACGAGCTGGGCACTATTTTTGGCGCAGCAGTGGGCGCTTTCATGATTGCCAATAGCGGCACCATTATCAAAAAAACTCTGAAAGACCTTAAGAAAGCCTTTGCTGGCGGTAAGTGGAAAGCACAAGACCACAAGGATTTGCTTTGCCTGCTGTTCACCATTTTAAAGCTGGTGCGCACCAAGGGTATGATTGCGCTTGAGCAGCACATTGAGAAGCCAGAAGAATCGGCCATTTTTAAGCAATACCCGAAAATTATGCATGACCATTTTGCGATTGATTTTATATGCGACACGCTGCGCATGCTGACGATGAGCTTTGAAGACCCACACCAGGCCGAAGATATGATGGAAAAACAGTTGGAAAAGCACCATCATGAAGCATCGGCACCGCAAGGAGCCATGCAGAGCATGGCCGATGGTATGCCAGCCCTTGGCATTGTGGCGGCGGTATTGGGTGTTATTAAAACCATGGCGAGTATTAGCTCGCCAGTTGAAGTGCTTGGGTTGATGATTGGTGGTGCATTGGTTGGAACCTTCCTTGGGGTATTCCTTGCCTATGGCTTAATTGGGCCTATCGCCAGCCGTCTGGGTCAGGTCTATGAGCAAGAACATAGCTTCTATTTAATTATTCGCGCCGTTTTAGTCTCGCATTTGCAGGGCAATGCGCCGCAGATCTCGGTTGAAATTGGCCGCGGCAATATTCCCTCAGAATTCCAGCCAAGCTTCGCGGAAATGGAGCAGTTACTACAAACATTACCGGCAGTAACGTAAGATGGCTGCGGGCAAAAATCAGGGTGATGATAATAAGCGCCCCATCATCATCAAAAAAATCAAAAAAGGGGGCCATGGGGGCCATCATGGTGGTGCCTGGAAAGTTGCTTACGCCGACTTTGTAACGGCGATGATGGCGTTCTTTTTGCTGTTGTGGCTACTGGCCAGCACATCGAAAGCCAAGCTTGAAGGACTGGCTGAATTTTTTACGCCAACCGTGGGCATTAAAGACCAGCAGGGCATTGGGTTTAGTGGCGGGGTGTCGGAAAGCGAACAGGGTAAAGCAAAGACCGACAAGGCCCAGCCAGGACTTGTTTCTGGCCGCACCCCAACGGGGCAAACGCCCGAGACGCCCGACAAATCAAAAGTTGAGGGTGAAGATGATGCCGAGCTTTTCAGGAAAGGCCAAACGGCGATTGAACAGACCGTGTCGCAAGATAAATCGCTTCAGCAATATCAGGATAATATTCAAGTCACCATGACGCCTGATGGGCTGCGTATCGATATTATGGATTCGGATAAATATGCCATGTTCGAACGCGGTAAAGCGGTGCTGACCGAGCATGGCAGAACCATTATTAGCCGCATCACGGGCATTCTGAAAAGAATGCCGAATTACATGGCGATTGCGGGCCACACCGATGCTTCAATTAATGAGGAAGGCGGTGCTGATTATACGAATTGGGAGCTTTCATCAGACCGTGCGCAGACCACCCGCCGCTTTATGGTGAAATCGGGCATGGAAGCAGAGCGGCCGAAGAAAGTAACTGGCATGGCCGATAAAGAATTGCTCACCCCCAGCGATCCGCGGGGGCCTAAAAACCGCCGCATTTCCATTGTTATGCTCAAAGGTTCGCACATTTTAATCCCTGATAGCGCGGTACCTGCCGATACCCGTCCTGATAATACTGATGGCATGAAGAATTTCGCCCCCGGAGCATCGGCCCCGCAAGAGGCCCCTGCAGACGCGAAACCCGATGCCGCGGCACCATCCCCTGCCGCGGGCGGCGAAACGCCTGAGGCGGCAAAAGATCCGGCTCCAGCGACGGGGCATTAAAAAAGCAATTATTGAGTGATGGTACCCTGAATGCAATGCACGGGGCGAATAAACTGACTTGCGCTCCGCTCAATCACCGGATCGGCATGGGCGATTAGGCCGCTGGATGCTTCGTAATATTCAACATTATTTTGGTTCAGAAAATCACGTAGCGAGGCGAGGGTGATGGCAATATCGGATTGCCCCACCAGATCACTGTAAATGGGTTTTCCTTGGGCGTCGGCTTTGTAGGTTAGGGCCATGCCAGAAATAACGGCAATCACGTTGCCAGTAGTATCAAGCACTGGACCACCCGAATTTCCTTGCTGAACAACGCTTCCCAGCTGAATCCACAGCGGCTCGCCGGTGGGGCCGGTGAGGTCTTTCACCACAGTTTTTTTGTACACGTAACGACCCTCAAGCCCCTGCTTGCCAGGGTAGCCCATAACAATCACCGGATCGCTTATTTTCAGCTCGCTAATGTTCCAGCGCAGCGGCGCCATGCTGCCGCCACTGTTGCCGGCATCGAGGCGCACAATGGCCAAATCATGATCATCATCGCTGGCACGCAGCGTGGCGGGTTCTTCCCCGCGATCGGTACGAACCGTAATGGACTCGCAATTCTTCACCACATGGGCGTTGGTCACCACATCGCCATTGCGGTTGACCAGAAAGCCGGTTCCTGCTGAAATTTTCTGATATTGCGTAAGGGCCAGCGCCGATGAGCTAAAAGCTGCGCCCAAAGCGCCGATAATAAACAGCGTATAAAAATGTTTCATAGCTGCCCATGCTAATGCGCAAGCTGCGGCTTACCAAGCATTAAAATGCTTTTGCACTGCACTGGGGATAGGTTTGCCGCAAGTCTTAGCTTTTTTCATTGCGTGCTTCACGAAACTGCTTCTGAAGTTCTTTTAAAACGGCAGTGCTGAGCAGTTGCTGGTGTTTTTTATCGGTGAAAATGACAATGCCGCAATGCGACTGGCTTTCGTTAGTTTGCGCTACTTTTGGCGCAATGGAAAACGAATAAAGCGGTATAGAGAACTTATCCATTAGCTTGCGAATCGCAGGTTTTACAATGGATTCAATTTTTTCATTATTAATCGCCGTTGGGTTGCCATGTGCGTTGTAGGCATCGCGGTTGAGCCAGACAACGACGCCCTTGCTGCCGACCATAGGTGAGATGTCGTCAAGCGGTAAAACCCGCTGGGTCAGACGGGTTGTTTTTGGTGTAACCACCGACGGCAGATTCGTATGAAAAGTGCCATCGGCATGCATGGGTTAGGTGTGACTGATGGCCACCGCGTGTCCCATCATGTCGCGTGCGGCGCGTGCCTGCAGTCCTTCTTCATCGTTGGCTAGCTGTTCCCAATGGCTAAGGCGGCGTGTAGTGTCAGGCTCTTTGTATATGTCGGCCAGCATGCCATTGAGCTTTTGCGCCACAAGTCCAAGGCCGCGATCACTGGAAGAATCTCTCGGGAAAATGAATAAACTTGTGTGGTCAGACCGAATCAGAAATGAGCTGAGTGACACGTCAAAGCGCCGCTCGATTGCGCCCAGAAAACGACCAATCTCATTGCTGCGCATGATGTTGGCCCCGCTTGGATAAATATATCCCTCCTTCGTTCTAACATGAAGCTGGTCTTGTTGGATGTCATAATCGGAGCGCAAGGGCAGAACCATGACATGGTTGAAGCGGTATGGGCTTTGAACAACGCTAAAATCAACGCCAACCGGCACCCCTTTATTGGGGTTGGGGTAAGATGTTCGGCGATCTTCATCCAGTTTGCAAACCACTGCGCCACCATTGGTGAAGCGAAGGGGGTCGGTGAGTGCCGCCTGATTTTTCAGTGATGTATTGTTAGTGCCTAAGCGTTGTAGCCATGGTTGCGACATAGGCTATTCCACAAGCTCGGAATCTTTGGTGCGGTCACGCGATTTTGACTTCGGCTTGGCGCTGCCAAAGCTGAAAGTCAGCTCGTCGTTTTTCACTCCGATTGTTACCGAGCCGCCTTTGGCCAGCTTGCCAAACAGCACTTCTTCGGCAAGCTGTTTTTTAATCTTATCCGCAATCAGGCGGGCAAGGGGGCGGGCGCCCATGGCTTTGTCATAACCCTTCTCGGCTAGCCAATTTAGCGCCTGTTCAGAGAGATTGATGGTGACGTTGCGCTCCGAAAGCTGCGATTCCAAACGGTAGATGAATTTATTCACCACATGTTTCACCACCTCATGCGTCAGGTGGCCAAAGCCAATGGTGGCGTCCA
>CANEUT010000005.1 GCA_947441895.1 Rickettsiales bacterium
CGAACGGCGCCACCGCTTCTGGCCACACAATGCCATGCTCATCATGGCTGGCTTCAATAATCGCCCCCACCAGCCGCGACACGCCAATGCCATAGCAACCCATGTGCGGCGTAATGGCCGAAGCATCATTGCCTGAAACTGTAACCCCCATGGCCTGCGTATATTTCTGGCCCAGATAGAACACCTGCCCCACTTCAATGCCGCGCGCTGTGCGAAGTTGATCCGGCGGAAGGGGACACTGATCGGGCACGTGAAGCTCATCGGCGGCGGAATAAAGCTTGCGCTTTTCTTCGCTTGTCAGGGTCATTTTTCCCGTGCGCGCATCGTCGAGTTTTGCATCATAATAGACCGCGCTTTCACCCGTGTCGGCAATCACGTGGAATTCATGGCTCAAGTCGCCGCCAATCGCTCCCGTATCGGCTTTCACCGCCACGGCCATCAACCCCATGCGCGAGAAAATACGGTCATACGCATCATACATTTTGGCGTATTCCCGCTTCGCATCTTCTACATCCACGTGGAACGAATAGGCGTCTTTCATCAAAAATTCGCGGCCACGCATGACGCCAAAACGCGGACGAACCTCATCGCGGAATTTCCACTGAATTTGATAAATATTCAGCGGCAGCTGCTTATAGCTTTTGATGTAGCCACGAAAAATATCGACGATCATTTCTTCGTTGGTGGGGCTATAGAGCAATTCACGGTCGGCTCGGTCATTAAAACGAAGCATTTCCTTGCCCAGCGCGTCATAGCGACCCGATTCTTTCCACAGGTCAGTGGGCTGAAGCGTGGGCATGAGCAGTGGCACGCAGCCCGCTTTCTGCAGCTCATCATTCACAATCGCTTCAATATTGCGCAACACCGCCAGACCCAGTGGTAGCCACGAATAAATCCCCGCGGCCTGCTGTTTAATCATGCCCGCGCGCAGCATGGCACGATGCGAAACAATCTGCGCTTCTTTGGGGTCTTCTTTCAGCAGCGGCAAAAAATACTGGCTTAGGCGCATACACACTCCATGCTTGTCATCCCTGCGCAGGCAGGGATCCACTTTTTCTTTTAAGGCGATTCCCGCTTTCGCGGGAATGACAAATTTTAATTAATAAATACCCGAGCACTATGGCGCTCGGCCAAAAAAATGCAACGAATCGCTTGGTGTTATTTACAAGCTACTGCAACCAGGGAAGTGGCGCCGCCACCGGCGCAAACTGCGAACGAAGCGCAGGCTTCATTTTAGCCACTGCATGCCTGCCCGCCTGCCATGTTTGGCCCGAATTCCAACCTCGCGCTTGCATGCACGGCTCAATAATGCGCATGCGCAGTTGGTCGACCTGCATATTATGGCGCATATCTGGCTGAACAAATACCGTGGTTCCGCCATAATAAACCCCACGCGAAAAGCCACCCATCACCTCTTCGGTGTGGCCGTAATCATAGAGCGTGGGCGGGTACGTTGCATCGGCCTCGAACGCGCATTGGGCGCGGTCAGCACCAAATAGGGCATTCTGCTCGTGGTAATACGCCATGCATTTACCAAATTCCGACGTGCCCACCACGCCAAAGCTTTGGCAATATTGTTCATCGGCCGGTGTGCAGGCCGCAAGCAGCGTCAGCGCCAATCCCACCAACAAAAACCGCTTATCAGCTCCAAAAATTCGCTTTGGTAAAAAAGCGCGAAGCGATGGAGTCCGAGGAAACGAGTGTACAAAATGAGTACATGACGTTTCCGAGGGAGGCTTCATCGCAAGCAGATTTGAAGTCAAAGTAGAATTTGTGGAGCTGATCATTATTCGCATCCTTCTGGCAATACATTCTGACCGCCGATATTTTCACCATTCAGCGTGGCGCTGCCATCTTGTCCCACGGTAATAGTGCCCAAACCAATATCACTGCGCGACAAATCAACATTATGGCTTGAGGGGTTTATCGTACCATCGGCTGCCGGTGGATTTAAATATTTTTCACTGGGAATGTTCAAGCCAATATTCACCTTATCCATCGAACCGAGAATTTTTGAATCCCCCCCCATGGTGGCGGGAGCAATTTTCTTATCACCAGTGCCGGTACCATCGCGCGCATTCACACCGGCAGGAGCCTGATAGTTTTTAAGGGGGTTACAATCTCTTTTGCTGCCGGCATGATACATATCTTCGGCGCGGGCACTATTCGCCAACACATAAAAAAGAATGGCCGGAATAATCGCCAGTAGTGTTGTCCATTTTATTTTCTTTTTTATCATTGGGTTCGATGGCGCTGAACGGGCATGCCCCACTTCTGGCTTGGCCGACGCGTGAGCGCGATAAGGCAGCACCATAAACAGTACCATCCACCAGCAGACGATATAGGTAATAAAAAATTGCATGATTGTCATGATGTCCCCACCCTGCGCATCTAAATTTCTACTGGCGCTGGCGAAAACAGCAGGTTTTGAGAACCGCAGCGCAAGTGTACGTCTTTGTACATGCGCAGCGGAAGCGCAAAAATCTGCTGTTTGCAGCAAGTCAGTGGGGATTTATTAGCACCGAATATGCCAAATGTCACAAAAGCTTCATAATGATGCTTGTTAGTTATGTTAGAATGCAAGTCTATAGGAGTCTATTTTGGCCGATCTTGAGAAAACACAACATCAGTTACTTTCATCACCCACCGCCGGTGTAGCGGGGGAACATAGCGCCTGGTCGCGCCGTCTTTTCTCGGCGGGCTATAAGGGTCATATTCAAGGTGCCATTGGCGGTGCCACTATGTATGGCGCACTTGGCCTTGCAGTAGGAACCGTTGTGGGCCTTGCAGCATCACCGTTTACAGGTGGTGCCTCGCTCATGCTTATTCCAGTCATGGGTGGCATTGGCGTGGTTCACGGCGCTGAATCATTCTCACATATTGCCACCACCGCCGCCATTATTGCGGAAGATTCTGAAATCAGCGAAAAACGCCGCACGCTGCTTGATCGTTATTACGATGATTCAACCGGTGAAGCCGAAAAAGCCGAAATTCAAAAACAGCTCGATGCCACCACGGCCACCAAAAAACCCGAACATATGTTCCACTGGAAAACCGTGCTTATTGGTGCTGCCATTGGCGCTGCCATCGCTATTGGCCTTACATTACTCATGACATCCGGTGGCATTGGCATTCATTTTCTGCTAACAGAAGCCGCTGCAGGTCTTGGTTTACATGCAGCTGAAGGCGCAGGTGCAGCAGCAGGAGCCGTCGCTCACGTTGCCACACCCATTGCCATTGCCACCATGGGCGCGCTTGGTGCTGCGGTGGGAGGCCTCATCGGCCTTGACCGCGAATATGTTCGTCGTTGGATGGATGGTGCCGAAACCATTGTTGCCGAACCCCGCCACGTCACCGACGCCACTGCCGAACGCATTAAAGAAGTTGGCAAAATCACCCAAGCCGCCAAACATGACCAGCGCAATGTTAAAAACATTCCGGTTGAGCAAGTGTCGCCAGCTCCGGCTCCTGCCCCCACATCACCCGTGCCTGCTGCGCCCACCACGCACGTCAACGCGGTAGATTTGCAAAACCGTATGGCCACCAACGAACACTCCATTCGAGTGCCCGCGGTTTAACATTCATCGTTTTTATGATTGCTAAATAGCCACGCGCGTGAGGCGCACCTGGCGAATGCGCCGCGGGTCAGCCATTAAAATTTCAGCTTTCAGCGTGGGCTTCAGCATCACCATTTCGCCGCGCACCGGCACTCTGCCCATGGTAGAAAAGATAAACCCGCCCAGCGTATCAATATCACTCTCCTCATCGTCAATGAGTGATTCGCCAAGCGCTTTCTCAATTTGTTCAATAGAGCTGCGGGCATCGGCTTCCAGAATTTGATCACCAATCCAGCGCATATGCGGGCTGGCTTCGTGGCCGTCATGCTCATCCTGAATTTCGCCCACCAGCTCTTCAAATAAATCTTCCATGGTCACCAAACCATCGGTGCCGCCGAATTCATCGACCACAATGGCCATGTGACAGCCCGAAACGCGCATTTTCATGAGCAAATCGACAATGCGCATGCTGGGCGGAATGAACAGAACTTCGCGCAGCACCTGATTGATAGAAAATACCTCGCCCGACGCCAGATACGGGAACAAATCCTTCACATGAATAAAGCCCTCGATATGGTCGAGTGAATCATTATAAACGGGAATGCGGGTATGGCCGATTTCAATGACGTGCTTTTTCAGCTCGTCCATCGATACGTCATGTTCCAGCGCCATAATATCGGAACGCGGCACCATAATATCGTGCACCGTCAATTCACCGAAATGGATCATGTTTTTGAGGATCGATTTTTCTTCGGCGCTGATATCCGAAATGCCGCCCGATTCATCTTCCAGCGCTTCCTCGATCATGTCGATGAGCGAACCTTCACTGCGGCCATTTACCTTCTCGCGGAACCAGCGCGAAGCGCGGGTCAGCAACGACGTCGCTTCATAGGCAGCATTCGTTTTACTATCACTTTCAGAAATGGGGGAAGTCGACATGCGGCGATACTACGACGATTCGTAAGGGTTAGCAATACCCATGCGCTTTAGCACTGAAATTTCAATCGATTCCATGGCGGCCGCCTCTTTTTCGGTCTCGTGGTCGAACCCCAGCAAATGCAGCACCCCGTGAATGGTAAGATGGGCAATATGCGCTTTGATGGGTTTTTTCTGCTCCGCCGCTTCGCGCGCGATGGTCTCGTAAGCCAAAACAATATCACCTAGTTGGCGCACCCCCTCTTCCACCGAACCATCCGGGAAGGAAAGCACGTTGGTGGGCTTATCTTTTTTACGGTAATTGCGGTTTAAGCTTTGCACCTCGGCATCATCGCTCAGCACAATGGCCACACTAACTTTGTCATTCCCGCGAAAGCGGACCCGGAGCGAAGCGGAGAGAAGCGAAGCCAAATCTTTGGCCTCGGAGTGCTTAGCCTGAGATCCCCGCCTACGCGGGGATGACAGATGGTCAAGCACCGCTTCCACCGCCCGCTTCACGGTTGGGGCAAGCCCTTTCCACCGTGCATCATGGGTGAGGATGGTGATTTCTATACTCATTTCTCAAACAAATCTGCATGGGTTCCGGTGCGTGCTAAATTTAGATATTGCCCATCATAAAAATAGACAAGCAACCAATCTGGCTCAATGTGGCATTCCCAACAGCCCTTATAATTTCCAGTAAGCTTATGAGGCCGATAGCGCGAAGACAGCGGCTCACACCGAGCAAGAATATCGATCACAGTTTCTAATTTTCTTAGATCATAGGCACGTTTTTGAATACGTTTTAAATCTTTTTTAAATTTTGTAGACGGCTTACGCGCATAATTCATTTTAGCAAATCTTCAAACATTTCAGCCGTTTTTGCATAGGCTTTTGCATTGCGATTGTTCCGCAAATCATCAATCGCTTGACGGGTTTCTTTGTTGGGTATGTTTACCGAAAACGGAATGGCCTTATGAAGCCCCACTTGTGCATAAAACATGCTAATCGCTTCCGATGCACTAATCCCCAATTTTGAAAACACAGCCTCTGCCGCTTTTTTTGTCTTGGGGTCAATACGTGTGTTAATGGTTGCAGTTTTAGCCATGGCAAATCTCCGTTTAGAAGACAAATGTAACACAAATGCATTACATGCGCAAGTCGCCCTTTCCGCTAGTCGTTATTGTCAACGCTGCGCTCTTCCGCATATTGCTTCTTTTTCTGATCCCAATCGTCATAGGCTTTGATGATTTTGGCAGCCAGCGGGTGACGCACCACGTCGCCATCGCTAAAGCGCACGGTTTCAATGCCGGGAATGGTTTCAATTTTCGGAATACAATCGGCCAGACCCGACTTCACATCTTTCGGCAAATCGATCTGCGAGAGGTCACCCGTAATCACCATGCGCGAGCGCTCGCCCATGCGGGTTAAAAACATTTTCATTTGGGTGCGGGTGGTGTTCTGCGCCTCATCCAAAATCACAAATGCATTGCTGAACGTTCGTCCACGCATGAACGCCAAAGGCGCTAATTCTATCTCTCCATCCTCAATCGCTTGCTGAACACGATCTGGGGGTATCATATCGAACAGCGCATCATAAAGCGGGCGCATATAGGGGTCGAGCTTGTCTTTCATATCGCCCGGAAGGAAGCCCAGTTTTTCACCCGCTTCTACCGCCGGACGCGAGAGAATCACCCGATCGACCTTTTTATTGATGAGGTGATACACCGCCATGGCCACGGCGATATAGGTCTTCCCCGTACCTGCGGGCCCAAGGGCAAACACCAGGTCATTATCATACAGCGCGCGAATATAGTTCGCCTGAACATGGCTATATGGGGTGATGGTTTTGCGCATGGTGCGAATGTAAACATCGGTATCCACCGCTTCCACACCGTGGCGGTTTTTTGGTTTCTTATCATTCACCGGCGGCATCATACGCACGGCGGCATCCACGTCGGCATCGGTAATTTCTTTGCCACTCTCGATTTGTTTATACAGCGATTGCATCAACTGTTCCGTAGCGTCGATATCGCGCTTATGACCGGTAATGGAAAGCATGTTGCCACGCGCCACCAGCTCCACATTCAGCATCTGTTCAATGCGCTGAAGCTGGCTGTCACGCTCACCATAAAGCAGTGGCAAATATTGGTTATGCTCGAAAAAGACGTTGATGGTTTGGGTTTCGCGGGTAACTTTTTTATCCGGCTTGGACATGCGCTTCTTTCTCCTTTTGTCATTCCCGCGAAGGCGGGAATCCAGTCATTACCTCAGCCTAGATTCCCGATGAAGCGTCGTTGTCAATGCGTTGCATTGAACTCCGCTAGCTCGGGAATGACAACCGAGGGGGTGCCAACAACTTCACCCTTGAGACTTTGAGCGTATGCCTCGGTAATCTGCACGTCAACCAGTTGCTGGTTATATTGCACAGCGTTTTCCAGCACCACCGACTGCATGAACGGCGAGCGCCCCACCATCTGCTTTTCCTTACGCCCGGGGCGGTCGAACAGCACTTTTTGCACCGTGCCAATTTTACTTTGATTGAAGCGCAATTGCTGCGCCGTCAGCGTATCCATCAAACGGCGCATGCGCGCGTTTTTCACTTCTTCGGGCACCTGGTCAAGTTTATCGGCCGCTGGCGTTCCCGGGCGCGGGCTATATTTAAAGGTGTAGCCACTCACGAAGCCAACCATTTCCACCAGCTTCATGGTGTCTTCAAAATCGGCATCACTTTCACCGGGGAAGCCCACAATGAAGTCGGACGAGAAAGCAATATCCGGTCGCACGTTTCGCAACTTTTCGATAATACCAATAAATGTTGCGGCATCATGCCGCCGGTTCATGGCTTTCAGAATACGGTCCGAGCCTGACTGCACCGGCAGATGCAGCATGGGCATCAGCATCTCAATTTCGCCATGAGCGCGGATCAAATCATCCGTCATGTCGCGCGGGTGCGAGGTGGTGTAGCGAATGCGCTTCACGCCATCCATGCCCGCCACATGCTCAATCAATCGGCCAAGGCCCCACTCGCTGCCATCGGCCGCCACTCCATGATAGGCATTCACGTTCTGCCCCAGCAGCGTAATTTCCATGGCACCCTGCGCCACATGGGCCCGTACTTCGCGCTCAATCGCATCTATGGACCGCGAGAATTCGCCGCCGCGCGTATAAGGAACCACGCAGAAGGTGCAGAATTTATCGCAGCCTTCCTGAATGGAAACAAAGGCCGAAACGCCCTGCGGCTGAAAATTCTCGGGCAGCAAATCAAACTTCTGCTCTTCCACAAATTCAAGCTGCACCACCGGTTTGCGGTGTTGCTCTACTTCCGCAATCATCTCCGGCAGGTTGTGATAGCTTTGCGGCCCCACCACCATGTCCACATAGGGCATGCGGCTGATGATCTCTTCACCCTCGGCCTGCGCCACGCAACCAGCCACGGCAATCATCATTTTTTTGCCTTCGCGCGCCTGACGGTTTTTCTCCAGCCGAATACGGCCTAAATCGGAATAGACTTTTTCCGCTGCTTTCTCGCGAATATGGCAGGTGTTCAAAATCACCAAATCGGCATCATCGGGCGTGTCGCTGGTCGTGTAACCATGCGGCGCCAGCACATCGGCCATGCGCGTGGTGTCATACACGTTCATCTGGCAGCCATACGTTTTTATGTAGAGTTTTTTTAGCATGCGCGCGGTTTAAGCCGTTGCTGCCAGCGCGTCAATCTTGGCGGCGACGATAAAATCGTTGCGGGTCAGCCCATCTGCCGAGTGGGTGATGAGCGAAACTTCCGCAAAACCCCAGCCAAAATTGATATCGGGGTGATGGTCTTCGGCTTCGGCCACTTCGCCCACTTTGTTCACAAATGCCAGCGATTGTTTGAAATTTTTGAAATCATGGCGCTTGAACAGCATGCCTTCCAGCACTTCCCATTGGTTGAGCGTGGCCAACAAGCTTTTCACTTCCGCTTCGGCCAGTTTTCCTGAACCATCATGGCAAACAACGCATTTCTCAGCAGCTAGACTCATCTTACTCTCCTTTACTTGTGGCGCGGCGGAATGTAGCAGGTTTCTTATGAGCATCAAACCCCTATTAGCCTTCGATTGTGCCGGACTGCGCGCCAGCGTGGCGCTTTTAGTGCGTCACACCGTTCATGAGCGCTTCATTGAGCAAGGAAAACAGGCCGTTGAGCTGGTGCCTGCGATTGACGCGCTGATGCGTGAAAGCGGCGTAACCTATGCCGATTTGGGCCACATCATCACCACCATTGGGCCGGGCAGCTTCACCGGTGTGCGCATTGGCCTGGCCACGCTGCATGGGCTGGCGCTGGCGAAGGCGACGCCCATTAAAACCCTCACTTCGCTGGCTGCCATGGCGTGGGAAGTGGCGCAACGCTCCTCAGCCCCCGAATCATTCATTGTTATTTTACGCGCCGGCAAAGGCGAGGTTTATGCGCAAGATTTTACGCTGAAAAACGGCCACCCTGTTGAGGCGGGCGAAATCTTCCTTGCGCCGGAAACGCAAACCGAGTGGGCATTGCCCTGTTTCGGCAATGTGACTGATGCCACCACGCCAAACTTCATCACCGCCGCCAGCGCGGCCACGCTCTGCGCCATTGCCCAACATTTACCGGAAACCAACTTGGCCGAAGCCCTGCCCTGCTATGTTCGCGCGCCCGATGCAAAAATTCCGGCTACTCCGGCTTGGCTTTCTTGAAAAGCACATGCTAAACCACTGGCAGCAATCGACTGTTCGGAGGATTTCATGAAAAAATATCTGGCCATTGCATGCATCGCCCTCGCCACCGCCTGCCAACCGGCCCCGGGCGGGTTTGTTGCTGAACCCATCAGCTTTGCGTCGCGTGGCGCTATTCGATTAAACGTAGCTGAAATTCGCGTCACCCAAAACTATCAACCCGCCATGCGCGCTCCCAATGTCGAGCAGGATTTTCCACTTCCCCCCGACACCGCCATCAAGCAATGGTTAGCGGAACGTTTATCGGCCTTTGGTCAAAGCGGCATGATGGAAGTGACCATTAATGACGCCTCGGTGAAAGAAGTGAAACTTCCAAAAACCGAAGGCGTCAAAGGCCTCTTCACCGATGATCAAGAAGCGCGCTATGATGCCACAATCCATGTTACTTTCCGGCTTTACACCGGCGCACAAGGGCTTTCCGATGCATCGGGCGATGTGATTGTCACCCGTTCACGCAGTATCAACGAAAAAGCGACCGTCGATGAGCGCCGTAAAATTTATCACGAAATGACACGTGAGATGATGACGCAGTTTAACGCCGAAGCTGAAGCGCGCATGCGTCAGTATTTTAGTCGCTTCATACGTTAGGCGATCCATGCATCTTTACCTGCCCATCGCCGAACTTTCTGCCAACGCACTGGCGTTGATTCTGCTCGGTGGCGTGGCGGGGCTTTTCTCGGGCCTGTTTGGCGTGGGCGGCGGATTTATCCTCACCCCCATGCTTATTTTTATGGGCATCCCCCCCACCGTTTCCGTGGCCACCTCCACCAACATGATTGTTGCTTCGTCATTCTCGGGATTTCTTTCACACATGAAGAAAAAACGTGTTGATTTAAAAATGGGCAACTTTCTTATTATGGGCGGATTAGTTGGGGTCTTTCTGGGCGTTTTAGCGCTGCAAAAATTGCAACGCCTCGGTCAGGTCGACCTGATGATTACTATTTTATATGTATCGCTGCTGGGCACCATTAGCATTCTCATGGCCCGGGAATGCTTGCAAATGCTGCGTGCCCGCAAACGCGGTGAAATCACCCATCTGCATCATGCCTTCACCTTACCGCAATGGGTGCAGAACCTTCCGTGGCAAATTTTCTTTGCGCGCTCGAACATTCATCACAGCGCATTGTTACCCATCACGCTTGGCATTATTTCTGGCATTCTGGTGGGTTTGCTGGGCGTGGGTGGCGGATTCATCATGATTCCCATGATGATTTATATTCTGCGCATGCCCATTGCGGTAACGGTTGGCACGTCGCTGTTTCAAATTATTTTCATCACTGCGGCGGCCACCATGCTGCATGCGGTTTCCACCCATGCGGTGGATATTGTGCTGGCGGCATTGCTGCTGCTTGGTTCTACCATTGGCGCGCAATATGGTGTGCGACTCAGCCACCGCGTGCCTGATTATGCCCTGCGCGGGCTAATGGCCGCGTTATTGTTCATTGTGGGTGCGCGTTTGGCTTATGGCTTATTCATCACCCCGTCCGATATTTTTACGCTGGTGGTGACGCCCTCATGAAGCACCGCCTCATCAGCTTTGTCACCGTTTTATTCGCCAGCACCGCCATGGCGCAAGCGCCTGCACTGGCCCCAGTATCGTTGGTAAACCCCATGGTGGCCGATATTTCACAAACCGCGGTGGAAATTCAATCAAACTTCAACGGCACACAGCTGCTGATATTCGGCGCCCAAAACATACCCGGTGAATTGGTGATTGCCGTGCGTGGCCCCACCGCGAATGTAAAACTGCGCCGCAAAGAACGCATCGCCGGCATGTGGATGCATGTGGATCAGCGCAAATATGGCGACCTGCCTATCTTCTACGCCATTGCTTCCACCAAACCACTCAAGCAAATGGCGGCACCAGCCATGCTGCAATCACTGGGGCTTGGTGAATCACGCTTATTGTTGGCCAGCAATGAAACATCCGACGATGTGTTCGATCCGGCGCTGGTGCGTTTGCTTTCCGCCAAAGATTGGTGGCAATCGCCCTTCACCCACATCACCTATTTTGGTGAAAGCCTGTTTAAAGCGCGACTTGATTTGCCCGACACACTGCCACGCGGTGATTACACCGCCGAGATTTATTTGTTCGATCGTGGCCGTCTGCTTGGCTTTCAAACCATTCCGCTGGTGGTCTATCACACCGGCATCGACGCACGCATCTTTGATCAGGCACGCAACCATGGCATGCAATATGGTTTGGCGGCGGTGCTGATGGCGCTGTGTGGCGGCTGGCTTGCGCACCGCCTCTTTCACCGCGACGCGTAATTATTTGCGGCGCTGCTCAATGCGATTTTGCACCCAGTAAAACCCGCGCTTCACCTGCTGCCAATACCAGCCTTCAGGGTGATTATAAATGACCACTGTGCCGGCCATATAATCGTGCCAACCACGGCGACGCTTATTGAAACTGGCCCATATCACCCCCAGCATCAGCGGTGCACAGGCAGGCACATAAGCCATGAATCGCAACGCCATTTGCCAGCGCGTAATGGGCTCCAGCGTATCAACACGGCGAATGCGCAAATCCATCAGCCATTTACCCGGGGTAATGCCCCACAACCATTGCACACTCACCAAAATAATTCCAATAATGGCAATTTGAATGATGCCATTAATCAGCATCATGTTCAACGCATTCGACTGGATCAATAAATGCGCCACCTCAGCCGGTGATGTGCTGCTCATGGCTTGCTGAAACAGCGCATGATCGATCGATTGATAGGTGGCATTGGTAATAATGCCAAAAGCATCATTTAGAATAACGAACAAAATACTTATATCAATACACGCCGCCACGGCACGCACATAAATATCGGCATAGCGCGGTCCTTCGGTATTTTTTGGCCGCCGCTTGGGCATAAACGGCAACAAAAATCGATCTACCCAATTTAAACCTATGGTCATACCAGCTCCTTTGCTAGGGCCGCGATGGCAGTGGCCTCACGCCACGAAGATACGCGAGGCTGCACCACACGCAAGGGAATATCGGCAATAAAATCTTTCAGCCCCGCTTGTGCTTCGGTAAGTGGCACGGCGCTATCAGCAGTTTCACTCATCACCAATGCCGCAATGTTCAGCCCGCGCACGCGCAGGCATTCAATGGCGGTCAGTGTGTGGCTGATGGCACCCAGATAGCTGCCCACCACTAGAATGATAGGAATGTTCAGCGCATCCATCCAATCCACCACTGTGTGGCGATCATCCAGCGGCACCATCACCCCGCCCACACCTTCAATGAGTGTGATGCTTGTCGGATTTATTTTCTCGCGCGACCAATCAAGCAGCGCCAGACGGTCGATGGATTTTCCTTCCAGTGCCGCTGCGCGATGCGGCGAAAGCGGCGCGGCAAAGCGCCATGGCGAAACCTCATCGATTTTTTGCACATTGCCACCAGCAACAATCATTTGCGCGGTATCGGTGCTTTCATCGTCACTCCATCCAGAAATGACCGGCTTGTAACCGCGAGCGAGCTTCCCTTGGCTGCGCCAGGCATGCAGCAGTGCGCACGTAACAAATGTTTTGCCGACGCCGGTTCCGGTGGAGGTGATGAAATAAGCGGTCATAATAGTTATTCCAATTAGGAATTTTATATCAGCGAAAATAGCGATTTTTGAGAACCGCAACGTAAGTGTACATCTTAGTACATGCGGAGCGGAAGCGCAAAAAATTGCTATTTGCAGCCATATAAAATTTTTAAGTGGAATGACTATTGAGGCTTCCTCAGCACCATAAACAACCGATCCCAACTGCTGGGCAAGCCCTGCTCGATGCGCAACGTTTCATATTCGGCCAGCATCTTTTTCCAACGCGAGGCACCGGTCAATTGGCGTGGCGCATCTTCCATATGGTTACCTGCACCAATGCGGCGCATGGAATCCATCAACGCCGAAACGGTGGGGTAATATTCCAGCGATAGATCGCGCTGAAACAGGCTGATTTCTAAACCGCTCGCGTGAATCGCGGCGCGATAGGCCGCTTCGTCACGCATCGGCAATAAACCAAGCGAAAGATACGATTTTTCGCTCGAAACGCGCAATTCTTGCAACGTATCCACGCCCAAACTGCCCACAATGGCCAATCCACCGGGCTTTAACACACGATATATTTCACCAAACGCGAGCGATAAATCATCCACCCACTGCAAACAAAGCGACGAAACAACGCCATCTGCCACGTTTTCAGCCAGTGGCAAATGCCGCGCATCTGCCTGAATTGGCGAACAAAATCTCGCTGCAAACCCGCACATACCCTCGGCAATATCAACCCCTAAAATGTTCCACGTGGAACATTTTTGCGTCGCCAGTTCGGCAAAAAAACCAGTGCCACAGCCAATATCAATCACCGTTGCGGTTGCGGGGAACAGCATCTGCGCCGCGTCCACCACGCGCGCGGTTTGCACATGCTGAAACTGCGCCCGCTGATGATATTCCGTGGCGGCATCGCTGAAAGCCTGCTGCATTTTATCGCGCATCACTTTCATGCAGCAACCTTATGTAAAGCGCGGTGGCATTCAATTTCAGCGCGAAGCCGCGCGGCATCATGCACGTGCGGCGCATGGCCAACTTCAGCCCAGCTGCTTAACTGAGCGTGCGGCAAAATTTGCTGTAATTTTTTGCCCTGCGCATGGGGAACAATGGCATCATTCATGCCATGAATGATAAGCGTTGGCGGCGCGGATGCAAGATTTTCATCTGCCAGAGAATAAGCAGCCAAATCATCCAGCCATGGCAAAAACCGCGCCGTGTTATGCACTTCGGGGTGCGAGGTGAACTGCGACAACAGGCGCTTCATTTCGCGATCACCCTTGGCGAGCAGCCCGTGAAACCGTTGCGCCGTGCGCGCGGCATCGCTTTCATAACTGGCACGAAAAAGCGCGAAGGTGCGACTATCCATTCCTCTCAACGATGTGTCATCACTGACGAATTGATAAGGCGCGGCGATGAGGGTTAAATGCTGTAACTTCAACGCCCCCGCGGCAATAGCGCGCAACGCCAACTGCCCCCCCATCGACCAGCCCACACACTGCGTGTGAGGCATTCGTTTTAAAGCCTCTATCGCGGCTGCTGCATTTTCATATTCGCTGTAATCGAACAAAATCGGGTCTTTCACCACATGTGCCAACGCGTCCACCGGCTGCGTCCACCCCGTTAAAATCAGCGTGCTCATACCAGCTCCTTCAGGGCGGCAATCAGCTGATTCACCTGTTCGTCGGTGTGATCGCAACTGAAGGCCAGACGCAGACGCGCGGTGCCCACCGGCACGGTGGGGGGGCGAATAGCCACGGCCAAAATGCCATGCGCTTTTAATTTTTCAGCCGCCGCCAGCGCACGTTCCGGCGTTTCCAACATCACTGGCACAATGGCACTTTGCGCAGGCGGCAGGCCAAGCGCTGTGGTAACACGGTTTGCCAATTCCAGCGCGCGTTTGCCGCGCTCAGGTTCCGCTTCCATCACTTCCAACGCGGCCAAAGCCGAAGCGCAAACAGCAGGTGGCAAGCCCGTGGTGAACACTAAACTGCGGGCGGCGGTGGTTAAAAAATCAATCACCGATTGTTTGCCGAGTACATAACCGCCATAACCTCCAGCAGCCTTGGAAAGCGTGCCCATCCACACATCAATGCGGCTGATATCGGCGCTCACTATGCCCAGCCCGTGCGCATCATCCGCCATGGTCCATGCGTCATATTGTTCGGCGAGCGTCGCAATTTCAGCCAGCGGTGCCACGTCACCATCCATGCTGAACACATGATCGGTGACAATGAGGGCATTTGCAGAATCATCACGATGTTCTTTCAGCAACCGCGCCAGATGATCCATATCGTTATGGGCAAAACGCATCAGCCGCGCGCCGGAAAGCTGCGCCGCGTCGATAATGCAGGCATGCACTAGTTTGTCGGCAAAAATCACATCGCCTTTTCCAAGCAGCGCGGGAATGACCCCCATGTTGGTGAGGTAGCCGCTGCCAAACACCAGTGCGGCTTGTGCATGTTTCATGGCGGCGAGTTTTTCCTCGAGCGCCGCATAAAGCGAATGATTACCCGTAATCAGCCGCGAGGCCCCTGCTCCCGCGCCATAGTGCGTGAGCGCATCATGCGCGGCGGCGATGACGGATGGGTGATTGCGCAGCCCCAAATAATCATTACTGGCGAAATTGATGAATTTTTTGCCATCTTGTTCTACTTCAACTCCATCAAACGAATGGCTGACACGCAGTGTCCGGCGCAGATGCTGGTCATCGAGCGCTTTTAAGGCCGTTTTGCAATGTTCGTTTAAGCTTGGCATTTTTTCTTTGTCAGGCAGGTTCAGGTGCATTAATGTCAGGGGCTGATTTCTGCCACAACAACCGCCGTAACGCGAGTATGAAATGACCAAAATTCGCCATAATTGGACCGTCGCCGAAGCGACCGCGCTTTATAACCTGCCGTTTAACGAGCTGCTTTTTCAGGCGGCCTCGGCCCATCGGGCGCATTTTAACGCCTCCGAAGTGCAAATTTCGCAGCTTTGCTCCATCAAAACCGGTGGCTGCCCGGAAGATTGCAATTATTGCTCGCAAAGCGCCCATTTTGAAACGCCGGTGAAAGCCACCAAGCTAATGGATGTGGAACAAGTGCTGGCCGATGCCCGTGCCGCCAAAGAAGCTGGCGCCAGCCGTTTTTGCATGGGCGCCGCCTGGCGTAACCCCAAAGAACGCGACATGCCAGCCGTGACAAGCATGATTCGCGAAGTGAAAGCCATGGGGCTTGAAACCTGCGTCACGCTTGGCATGTTGACGCCAAAGCAGGCGGCTGAGCTGAAAAACGCCGGGCTCGATTATTACAATCACAACCTCGACACATCGGAAGAATATTACAAAGAAATCATCACCACCAGCACCTATCAAGACCGGCTAGACACGCTTTCCGCCGTGCGTGATGCGGGCATGAAAACCTGCTGCGGCGGCATTTTGGGCATGGGCGAAACGGCAACCGACCGCGTGGCCATGCTGGTCACGTTGGCGAATTTACCATCGCACCCCGACAGTGTGCCCATCAATCTTCTCATTCCCGCTGATGGCACGCCCATGGCTGGCAACCCACGCATTGATGGTGTGGATTTCGTGCGCACCATTGCCGTGGCGCGTCTGCTGATGCCACAATCGATGGTGCGGCTTTCTGCCGGACGCGAGGGGATGAGCGATGAGTTGCAGGCCCTATGCTTCTTTGCGGGCGCGAACTCTATTTTCGTGGGTGAAAAGCTGCTGACGGCCGCCAACCCCGGGCATGATGCTGATGCCGCCCTGTTTGCCAAGCTGGGCTTGAAGCCCATGCCCCTGAATGGCACGGAAACTGCACAAGCAGCGTAACATATGAAACAGCAACCGTGCTTTATGCGAGGCAAGTTCGCGAAATGCTCGCCCACAGTACCGCAGTGTAGCAGCGCTACATGAGGATACGAGGACGAACATGACAAAGAAATTGCCCGCAGAAAACACGGTGCCAGCATGGCTTGATGAAGGCTGGCCGCATATTTGGCTGCCTTATGCGCAAATGCAAACGGCCACCCCCCCCTTGCCGGTGCTGGGCGCGCATGGCTGCCGCATTCAGCTGGCCGATGGGCGCGAGTTGATTGATGGCATCGCCAGCTGGTGGAGCATGTGCCATGGCTATCAGCACCCCACCATTGTAAACGCCATCAGCATTCAAGCCCAAAGCCTCAGCCATGTGATGTTTGGTGGCTTGGCGCATGAACAGGCCTACACCCTCGCCACGCGGCTTTGCAAAACCGCCGGCATGGGCATGGAGCGCGTGTTCTTCTCAGAATCCGGATCGGTGGCGGTGGAAGTGGCGCTGAAAATGGCGCTGCAATATTGGCGCAACAAGGGCGATAACCGCCGCAATAAATTCATCTGTTTCAGCAATGGCTATCATGGTGACACGGTGGGGGCGATGAGCGTTTCCGCGCGCAGCCACTTCAATGCGGCCTATGACAGTTTAACGTTGCGCAACTATACTATGGATATTCCAACCGACGAATATAGCTTCGCGGAATTTTCCGAAACGCTGGATGCGATTGCTGGCAGCGTCGCTGGCCTTGTGATTGAACCGCTGGTGCAGGCAGCGGGCGGGTTT
Source organism: Rickettsiales bacterium (assembly GCA_947441895.1). GTDB lineage: Bacteria > Pseudomonadota > Alphaproteobacteria > Rickettsiales > UBA3002 > QFOX01. Next base: position 17,335 of record CANEUT010000005.1, read on the forward strand.
CGCTTTCATTCGGCCGATATTCTTTCGGAAATTCGTCGCGTTTGCCGCGAGCATGAAATTTTATTCATCGCCGATGAAATTGCCACCGGCTTCGCCCGCACTGGCAGCATGTTTGCCTGCCACGAAGCGGCCATTTCACCCGATATTTTATGCGTGGGCAAAGCCCTCACCGGCGGTCATATGCCGCTTGCTGCCACCCTTACCAACGCCGAAGTGTTTAATGCATTTTTGAGTGACGATTCAAGCAAAGCGCTGATGCATGGCCCCACCTTTATGGCACACCCCATTGCCTGCGCTGCTGCCAATGCCTCGCTGGATGTGTTCGCAGCTGAGCCACGCATCGCCCAAGTAGAAGCGCTGGAAACAAAATTATGGGAGGGCCTAAGGCCCTTCAAAGTTTTTGATTCCGTACAGGATGTGCGCGTGAAGGGTGCGATTGGTGTGGTGGAGTTGAAGCTAGAACCCGATGCCATACGTGCCCTGCGCACCAAGCTGATTGAGCATGGTGTGTGGCTGCGTCCGTTGGAAAACACGCTTTACATCATGCCGCCCTTCATCATCAGCGATGATGAACTGGAAACGCTTTTCGCGGCGATTCGCGCCGTGTTGAAGTAACCGTCATCGCGAGGCCAAAGGACGTTTCACCTCACTTGTCATTCTGAGCCCAAGCGAAGAATCTGGATCCTTCGTTTCACTCAGGATGACAGAAACTGTTCAACAAAGACTAAGCCCCCAACTCGTCGATGTAACCGGCAATCACATCAAGCCCTGCCTGCCAAAAATCAGGCTTGCTGGCGTCGAGGCCGAAGGGCTTCAGCAATTCTTTGTGACGCAATGTTCCGCCGGCTTTCAGCATGGTGAGGTATTTTTTGGTGAAGGCTTCGGCGCGGCCTGCCTTCTTTTCTTTTAGGTACACGCCATAAAGCGAGTTCACCAAACAATCACCAAACGCATAGGCATAGACATAAAACGGCGAGTGAATAAAATGCGGAATATACATCCAGTACACATTATATTCTGGCGACAGCGTGATGGCCGGCCCCAGTGACTCGGCCTGAATTTTCATCCAAATAGCGCCAATTTGTTCCACCGTCAGCTCACCGTTGCGGCGGGCATCGTGTACTTGGCGCTCGAACTCACAGAAAGCAATCTGGCGCACTACGGTGTTTAGCATATCTTCAATTTTTGAAGCAATCAGCAGCTTACGGCGTTTTTTATCAGTCTCGCGATTCAGCAGTTCCTGGAAGGTGAGCATTTCACCAAACACGCTGGCGGTTTCGGCCAGTGTCAGCGGCGTATCGGCCATCAGCGCGCCTTGGCTGGCGGAAAGCACCTGGTGAACGCCATGACCAAGTTCATGCGCCAGCGTCATCACGTCGCGGTTTTTGCCTAAATAATTCAGCAGCAAATACGGGTGCGCGGAAGGCACGGTGGGGTGCGCAAACGCGCCGGATGCTTTACCTGCGCGGGCCGGCACATCAATCCAGTTGTTGTCGAAAAACTGATTACCCACTTTGGCCAGTTCTGGCGAAAAGGCAAAATACGCCTCGCGCACCAGTTTTACGCCCTCGTTCCAGCTGAAGCCCTTATCGCCCGCGGCGGGCAGCGGTGCATTGCGATCCCAATAATCGAGCGATTTTTTGCCGAATTGTTTGGCTTTCCAACCATAATAGCGGTGCGAAAGCTGCTTATAGTTTTTGCGCACGGTAGCCACCAGCGCATCCACCACTTCATCTTCCACCTGATTGGCCACGTTGCGGCTGGTGATGGGTTTTTTAAATCCGCGTTTTTCGTCTTCAATTTGCTTGGCTTTGGCCAGCGTGTTGGTGATGAGGGAAAAAAGCGGCCCATTCTCACCATAAACACGGGCGATTTCTTTGGCGGCGGCCTTGCGCAGTTTTGCATCATCACGCGACATAAAATCAAACACCTCGGCCGAGGTGACTTGCTTGCCATTCACCGTGAATTTCAGGCGCGTGTTCGATTCATCATACAGCCGCTGCCAGGCATTCATGACGACGGAGTTTTCGTGAATATATTGCTCTAGCTCATCGCTCAGCTGATAAGGCTTGTAGCTGCGCACCGTGTCGATCCACGGCTTGTAATGCGTCAACTTCTTCGATTTGGCGATGGTGGTGGCCAGCGGTTTATCGGCAATTTTGTTGATTTCGAGGCCGAAGAAAACAAGCTGCGTGGAAATCACATTCAGCTGCTCGTGGATGTTCTGATAGAATTGGGTGATGGCGGCGTCGCTCATGTCACCGGCATAAAGCAGCTGGGCAAAGCTGCCTAAACGGCCAATGGTGTCTTGCATTTTTTCATAGGCAGCGGTGGCTTTGGCAAAATCATCACCCGAAAGCTTCGCCAATTTCCCCTGATAGGTTTTGGCAAATGCGGTGGCGTTTTGGGTAAGCGTTTTAATGTCGCGCATCACCGCCGGATCAGTCATTCCCTGATACAGATCATCTAAGTTCCATGTTGGAAGAACGGATTTTTTGGGCGCTTTTTTAACGGCTGATTTTGCCATAACAAATCTCCTTTAGCCGCGCACGCTGTTGTCGAGAATAGGGGTTGGATTGGCAGCAGGTGCTTTGTCTGCTGCTGGTTTGCTGGGTGCTGCAGAGGCAGGAGCTGTTGCTGCCGGAGCCTTACCCGATTGCGGCTGCATCGCCTGCTTCAAGAAGGCCGCCAGCAATTCTTCAAACGTAGTTTTACCAATTTTGAACGAACTGCCCCGCTGACGCTCAATGATGATGCTGGCATCTGTGAGCTGCTCGATGGGCGTGCCGGTAATTTGTTCCCCAAGTAGGGCAACATGCGGCTCTACGTCGGCTTTTAGCAACTCATGTTTGCGTAATTGCGACAAAACAAACGGCACATTGCTGATGTTGAGTGTGCCCGCACCTACTGGCAAAACATCGGCTGCGCTGGCAACAAAATTGCCGCTGGCACCCAGTGCTGCTTCTTTAGTGGTAATACTGAAGGTTTTTAAATCAAACGTGGTCGATGCCGATTGCAAACTGGCGATCGACTCCGGCGTTTTGGTCATTGCACCCTCATAACTGACATCAAGCGCAGCGGAAATGGGGGCATAAGGTAACAGTTCCGGCGCGGCGGTGACTGGCCCAAGGGCTGCATTCACGTGAATGACATGGTTTTTCTTTTCATTCATGCTGTGGTTCCATTCACCACTTAACTGCGCCACCTGAATAGCGCCAATGGTGGCGCTTTGTGGGGTTAATGTCATTTCGTTGAAATAGATTTTTGCTTTACCAAGTCGATTGGCGTCGTTGGTAAAATCGCTTTCAAAACCACTGCCCGCAGCCACATTAAAACGCAAAGTTTCATAAACCGGAACGATTGTGGGGGTTTCCTCTTCAGCGCCGGCAGCTTGCTGTTCACGCAAATAAGTGAAGTCCATTTCTGTGGGCGAAACATAGCGAATTTGGGTGCGCGGCGTATTATCGAGTGACGTTTGGTTTACTGTCACCACAACGGGTGTGTTGCTGGTAATTTTCAGTAGTGATTTGTCAGGGGTTTGAGTTCCCGCGAAATTAATGGGCTGGGGCAAAGCAACGCGCAAGGCAGAGAAATCCATCGATTCGGGATAAATTTCTGCCACTGGCGTGGTAATGGTCAACGCATCAATTTGATTTTGACCATCGGGCCTCAATGGCTCTGATTTTAAGGGCTTAATGGTAATCACAGGATGATGAACGACCACATGTTTGTTGGTAAAACTGCCCACCACTTCAAGATCGCCATAGGTCACATTAATATCACGACCAGTGGTAACGCCTCGTTTTTTGAGGTCTTCAATGGCACCATCGAGCATGGTTTTCACCAACAACTTATCGATGCCCGCGCGTGAGGCAACAAAGCCAAGCAGCGCCACCACAATAATGGCAAGTGCAATGGGCAGCACCAGACTGCGTTTCTTTTTAGCGGGAAGTTTGAGTGTATCGGTCATGATGTATTCCTTAAAAAATGAGTGGCGCGTTACGCGCCTTTTTTATCGACCTGCATGTTGCGGGTGGCGCTTGGCACGGAAACTTTGAGGCCTTCCAAACTATCATTCATCATGATTTGGCAGCCAAGGCGCGAGGTGTGGGTGAGCCCGAATGCAAGATCCAGCATGTCTTCTTCGTCATCGGTCGCTTGCGGCAATTTGCCATAGAATGCCTCATCCACAATGACGTGGCAGGTGGAACAGGCAAGCGAACCTTCGCACGCGCCTTCCAGCGGAATATGATTTTTATGCGCCACTTCCAGCAGCGAAATGCCGTTCGGGGCATCCACCAGTTTTTCCGTTCCGTCGGTCAGTATAAAAGTAATTTTTGGCATGGTTTCTCTCTTCGTTTAGTTCATTTCGTCTACGTTTCGTCCGGCCAGTGCCTTGCCAATGGCCGCGTTCATGCGCCGTTCCGCGAATGGCCCCACCATGGCGTTCAACTCATGCACCTCATGGTCGATTCGCTCACGGCTGGTGCCGGCAATCATATCGCGCACCCGTTTCACCTGCGCCTCGATCATCGCCTGCTCGCCTTGTCTCAGCAACGCGGCGTCCACCTTCATGGCGGTGGCCACATCACCCAATACGCGCTCGGCATCTACCCGTGCTTCAATCAGCAATCGCTCCAAAATATCGGCGCGGGCATTCTCCATTCCGGCGCTCACCATACGTTCGATTTCTTCAAAGGCAAGGCCGTATGAAGGGGTGACGGCCACTTGCTGCTCGGTGCCGGTCATCAGTTCGGTGGCGCTGACGGTGAGCAGCCCGTCGGCATCGA